>CAKTXU010000064.1 GCA_934630995.1 uncultured Eubacteriales bacterium | reverse complement strand
TGTATCGTCCGCGGCCCGGTTTTATTCCGTCTGAATCGCATCGCCGTATTCCTGCTCCTATAGCCCGAATAGAGACGATAAAACAACGGGGTGTTGCAAAATCGCAGAGACTGGGAAAAACCGCTTGCGGGCCATGAAGTGTGGCCCGCAAGCGGTTTTTCAGGGGTGCGTTGCAATATCTTGCATTTTAAAACACACCCGGTCTATAGACAAATTACCAATAAACCCATGACGGGAATGCCGTCCCGGTGGAAATCTCCCACGGCGATTCGGCCGGCTATAGTATCATAGCAATCATGATCCACCCGCTTCCAATCAGTAAAGGCGGTTGAACCGTTCCGCTTCGCATGAACTGTAAGGGCCCATTATGAAGCTGCCGTTTACTATCGGAATACCTTGATTCGTGGCATCATTTATTGCATCCATCACTGCTTGTTCATCAACACGTGTTGTACCGGTGACATTGACACTCATCGGAACCATAGTAACATCCCAACAAACAGATGTTAAGTGTGTGGTTATATAAAAATTTTCAGGTAGCGCAACTATCCACCGGCACAGGCGGTGGCTTTACAGAAAAGGCCTGAAAAGCTCTGGTACCGGCAACACCTAAGGGTGTGTGAATCAGCCGACGCTCGCCACACAGCGCTCTCCCCTTCCCCTCTCTCGAACCAAACGGTTTCTATCTCTTCGGGTTTTCTAAAAGAGAGGGGCGCTGCACGGCTTCAATGCGCCGCATCACAGCCTCCGCATTGTTGCCTCCTTCTCACTTTCCTCTTTTTGCTTCCTTTTTCGTCCGCCTCCTGTTTCTTCTTTTTTCTTTGGAACGCTTAAGCTTTCCCGGAACCACCCGCACAGCCGGGGAGGCTCCTATAACGAGCGGGGCCTGCCGGTTTATTCCGGCAGGCCCCGCCATATATTGTGTTGAGGTTACCATTCAATAAAACGGTCATAGGTTGTACCTAATGAACGAAATAGAAGCGGATATGCTCCAGATGGATAAAGATATACTGCCATTAAATCATCCTTGCCGTCATTATTAAAATCACCAGAAGCTAAACTCGTTGCATTTGTAGCGGCAAACGTACCTTCTCCGGCGTTATAGGCCGTAACACGGTCGAATGCTGTTCCAGTTGAGATAAAATTATGAATAGCCATTTTTGCATTTCCGTAGTCATACATACATGCCACATCGTCTTTACCATCGCCGTTAAAATCACCTGCAACAAAACGGTTGGACACCGCCTTTACATCAAAGGAACCCGCAGGTAAACTTTGCCAGGATACCAATCCACTAAACGATGTGCCTGTCGATTTAGCTACAAATATGGTTTCCTTGGCGTTACCATAGTCGTACATACAAGCCACATCATCCTTGCCATCTCCATTGAAGTCTCCTAGAATAAATCGTTCTGTCACTCTAGTAGCATCGAATATACCAGTACCTACCGTATACCAAATTTCTCCAGACGCTGAAAAGCGATTACCATATGATCTAAACGTATGCATTTTCATTGCTGCGTTTCCATAATCGTACATGGCAACAATATCATCTTTGCCATCCCCGTCCACATCTCCGGCGGCGAAACGGCCGGTGACTTTGTTGGCATCGTAATATCCTTCCGGCGCGCCTGTCCATTTCGACCAATTATTAAAACTGTATCCAGTTGATGTGAAAACATGAATTTCCATAGATGCACTGCCATTGTCATACATAAAAGCCACATCGTCCTTGCCGTCTCCGTTGAAATCCCCCACCGCGATTCGGCCGATAATGTTATCGTAGGCATAGGCGCCCACATGCTTCCAGGTAGTGTAGGAGGATTGTCCGTTGAGCCTCACATGCATTTCGATGGAGACATCCGGCAGTCCCGATACCAGCAGCAAATCCGGCTTGCCGTCCCCATTGAAGTCTCCCGACAGGGTTGTATTTTTGCTCAGCGCCAACGCGTTGCTTACGGCATTGTACGCATTCAGCCGGCCTCCTGTCAGCACCTCGCCTTGCAGCGCGGATATAGGATCCACACCTTCCAGGATACAGCTCTTGATTTGTGTGGAGGTCAGGTCCGGGCGGACGCTTTTGATGAGAGCTGCAACCCCGGCTACATATGGTGCCGCCATCGAGGTTCCGCTCATCATTGCATATCCATTCCCCTTAACTGTACTACGTATTTCAGACCCTGGCGCAGCCAAATCCACCGTCACTACACCCCTGTTGGAACTGTATGATAGTTCATCATCTGATTTGCTGTTTGCCACCGATATGATATTATCTAAATTAGCACCTGCAGGGCTATAGTGTTCCACGTCTGTATCTTTCCCATCGTTTCCCGCCGAACAAACGATAAGGCCAGAATAATTGGCCATTTCGTACTCCATAGAACCACTTTCTCCCAATGACCCGAAGCTACAGTTTATTATTGGAATATTGTTATTAATTGAATAGGTAATGGCAGCAACAATAGCATATATATAATAACCTGGTTCATCAAGAGAACTGTCACTTGGATTCATAACCCTCATAGGAACCAATGTCACATTTGGGCAGATACCGATAACCCCACCCGATACGGCTCCTGTGGCTCCAATAATTCCTGCCACATGGGTTCCATGAGAATTTTTATGGTAATCCGTAGCATCGCTTGTATTTCCATAAAAATCCCAACCTGCAGCCAAATTAGCATTCAAATCCGGATGGCTGCTGATTCCCGAGTCAATAACCCCCACCTTGACGCTTTGCGTTCCAGTGGTAAGTCCCCAAGCCTGGGTGGCATTTATCTGTGTTAACGCCCACTGATTGGTATAGGAGGGGACATTTCCGGCTGCGGCGGTTTCCATTTCCTCTATGTTTGAAAACCTATACCGATAACCCGGCTCCGCGCTGAGCACTTCCGGCTGCTTTTCCAGCTTTTTAATGGCCTTGAGCACCTCGTCCTTCCCCGACTTTTTCAGGGTAAGCTTCAAGATTTGGTGGAAATCCTCCTGATTGAGATATTCCTTTTCATCGGGGTTACCTTCGATATAGGTCAAATCCTCGATTTCGCGCAGTTGGAGACCAGGAAACGCATTTTTCGTATGCTTTTTATTTATCCTCCCATAGGCCTGCTTTAACACTACGATAACCGTATCCTCCGCGAAATCGTCCTCTAGGGTTGCCGCGCAAATCCGTGTTTTCTCCTCCTCCGGCTTCGCGCCGGATGGGAGGCTGCACATTGTAAACCCAAACACCATCGCCGCCAGTACCGCCAACCATTTTTTCTTCATTCTTACCACTCCTTTTCTTTGATAACAACCTTCCCTATACTCTAATCCACCCGTTCTGTTCGATAAATTTGTCGATAAAACGCCCCCTTCTTTTTATGGTTGCATAGAAATATTTCCATCATCATTTTTATATTATATATAATATTTTAAATTTGCAACATATATGTAGTTAATATTTTAATATATTCAAAAAGGGCACGGCACAACATCCTGATGGATGTTGTGCCGTGCCCTTTTTTGTAGGAACAATCCTGGGATTGGCCTTACTCTCCGTCCTCCCGCCCGGCGCATTGACTGCACTTTTCCGGCGCGGGCGGACCCAGATACACTCCGGCCCCGGAGGCGGCCTGCTTGGCCGCTTGACGGGCCGTGCGCCCGAACAGGCCGGGCCGTACCCGGTTGGAGGCCCTGAAATAGAGGGTGACAACCCCCTGCAACCCCGCGCTTTCGATGGAGGCGAAGCCGTAATCCGCCGTATCGTCCAGTCCCAGCATCAGACGCAACTCGGAAAAGACCGTCCGTCCACCCTGATCCCCGCGGGCAAAGGCGTCGGCCAGCTCCTTGAGTGTATACCCCGGCGCCAGCTGGCGCCGCCAGCGGATGGCGCGGCCGTGGCAGCGGAACCACAAAAAGCCGTGCTTTTTGGTGAACGCGCCCCGGGCGGAGAGATAAGCGTCCCGGAGATACCCTTCGCCGTACAGACGGAGCATCATCCCGTCCCCCGCGCACATCACTCCCACGCCGCGGGTATGCAAACGGCGGGTCAGCCCCCGCCCCAGCTGATCCAGGGCCACAATATCCAGCCGATCGGCGCAGTCGTCGAACAGGGTGAAACCCTTTTCCGTGCGGACGAAGGCCACTGTGCGCTCCGCGCTTCCGCGGTCGCAGGGGACGAGACCGCTCTTATCCATAATGGAGGTGACGGCGTAAACCAGCCTCTCCCTGGCCGCCTCCATCTCGCCGTCCAGCGTGAGCTGAAGGCCGGCATAGCCGCTTATCACCGTACATCCCTCCTCTTCCTGTGTATAGACGATATTATCATAGCGCGTCCCGGCTGCGAAATCTATCGGATTTTATGAACAGTACCATGAAAAGCGCTGAAGGCAAATACGGGGAAATTCCCACACCTTCGGTGTAAAGTCGCTCTTGACACTATACGCCGACGGATATACAATATATGGTGTCGCTTGCAAGAAAAGGCACAATATATTTGCATTTCGTGTATAATTTAGTCTGCAAATACTTTTAACTGGACGGGCATTCCCCCCGCTATCCAGGATGTATCAGGGCCGGCGTTGTCCCGGTCCTGTTTAGAAAGGGTGTCAGAGAATGGAGATCACGCAAAACGCACGCACCGTATTGGAACGCCGGTACCTTGCCCGGGACGACGGCGGCAAGCCCATTGAGACGGTGGAGCAGCTATTCCGCCGGGTGGCCAAGGCTATCGCCGCCTCCGACCTGAATTATGATCCGGAGGCGGACGTCAAGGGGCTGGAGGAGGAGTTCTATGAACTGATGACCAGCCTGGAATTTCTGCCCAACTCTCCCACCCTGATGAATGCGGGCCGTCCCCTGGGGCAGCTGTCCGCCTGTTTTGTGCTGCCTGTGGAGGACAGTATGGAGGATATCTTCGAGGCCATCAAGCAGGCCGCCCTCATCCATAAATCGGGCGGCGGCACCGGCTTCTCCTTCTCCCGCCTGCGGGCCTCGGGCAGCACGGTCAATTCCACCGGCGGCGTAGCCAGCGGTCCCATCAGCTTCATGCGGGTCTTCAACATGGCCACGGAGGCCGTTAAGCAGGGCGGCACCCGCCGAGGCGCCAATATGGGTATCCTGCGGGTCGATCATCCCGACATTCTGGGTTTCATCAACTGCAAGGCGGACAACGCCGACATCACCAATTTCAACATTTCCGTGGGCATCACTGAGAAGTTCATGGAAGCGGTGGAAAAGGGCGAAATGTACGATCTCGTGGAACCCAGCACCAAGCTGCCGGTCGGCCAGCTTGGTGCCCGGGAGGTTTTTGACAAAATCGTCTACGCCGCCTGGCGCAACGGCGAACCGGGCATCATCTTTCTGGACCGGCTCAACCGGGACAACGTGGTACCCGCTCAGGGGGAAATCGAATCCACCAATCCCTGCGGCGAACAGCCTCTCCTGCCCTATGAGAGCTGCAACCTGGGTTCCATCAACCTGGTCAAGATGCTGGCGAAGGACGAGGCCGGCGCCTATTCCATCGACTGGGGCAAGCTGGCCGACACGGTGAATAAAGCGGTTCATTTTCTGGATAACGTCATCGACGCCAACCGCTATCCCCTGGAGCAGATTGACTTCACCACCAAGCAGACGAGAAAAATCGGCCTGGGCATCATGGGCTGGGCGGATATGCTCCTCTATCTCGGCATCCCCTACAATTCCGACGAGGCGGTCAAGCTGGCGGACAAGCTGATGGGCTTCATCACTACCACCGGCCGCAGCGCCAGCGCCCGGCTGGCCAAAGCCCGGGGCGCCTTCCCCCTCTTCGCCGAAAGCATCTACAAGGACGGGGAGCCCCTGCGCAACGCCACTGTCACCACCATTGCCCCCACCGGCACCCTCTCCATCATCGCGGGGGTATCCTCCGGGGTGGAGCCGGTTTTCTCCTATGTCTTTATCCGCAGCGTCATGGACCGCACCGAAATGCTGGAGGTCAATCCTGTCCTCAAGGAGCTGTTGGAGAAGCGGGGCCTCTATTCCGAAGAACTGATGCACCGCATCGCCCAGGAGGGCACCATCGCTCACATGGAGGAAATCCCCGCCGACATCCGCCGCGTTTTTGTCTCCGCTCACGACATTTCCCCTATGTACCATATCGAGATGCAGGCCGCTTTCCAAAACCATACCGACAACGCCGTTTCCAAGACGGTCAACTTCCCCCACGACGCCACCAAGGAGGAGGTCGCGGAGGTATACCGTCTGGCCTTCACCCTGGGCTGCAAGGGCGTCACCATCTACCGCGACGGCAGCCGGGAAATCCAGGTGCTCAACCTGGCCAAGAAGGACGGCGAGAACAAGGAAACGGCTCCCGCTCCCGCACCGGCCGTGCCCCTGGTCATCACGCCCCGCCCCCGGCCCGACGTGACCCAGGGCCTGACTGAGAAGGTAGCCATCGGCTGCGGCAATCTTTACATCACCGTCAACTACGATGAAAACGGCATTTGCGAGGTCTTTACCAACACCGGCAAGGCTGGTGGCTGCCCCTCCCAGTCGGAGGCCACCTCCCGGCTGGTGTCTATCGCCCTGCGCTCGGGGATGGATGTAAAAACCATCACCAGCCAGCTCCGGGGCATCCGCTGTCCCTCCACCATCCGTCAGCAGGGGATGAAGTGCACCTCCTGTCCCGACGCCATTGCCCGGGTTATCGAAAAGGTGGTTGCCTCCAAGGAATTCCAGGCCGCGGGCGTCCACGTCACCCCGGCGGAGCTGTCCGAGCCCGCCAAGCCGGCGGCAGTATCCGCCGTCGCCGCCCACATCCGGGAATGCCCGGAATGCGGCGCCAAGGTCGAGCATGAGGGCGGCTGCGTCATGTGCCGCAACTGCGGCTATTCCAAATGCGGCTGACATGCACCCGCGAGTGCATGCAAGAGACAGGGCGCGGCGTCCTGTAAACGCGGTATACGGGCGGCGATTGATAGCCCGGACACGGTTTTTCCGGGGCGTTGCAAAATGATACATTTTGCAGCGCCCTTTTTTGTCGGTGATGAAAACACACAACTTGTGGAAAGGAGCGGCCGCCATGGAGTATCGCGAAACCATTCTGAGTCTTCTGGAGGAGGGGTTGCGGAATAATCCCGCCGTCCACGCCCTTTGGCTGGAGGGCGCAGACGGATTGGGGACGACGGACGAGTATTCCGATCTCGATATCTGGCTGGACGTTGCCGACGGTCGGGAGGAGGACATCCTGGAGCTTTGTCTATCCCTGCTGGAACCGGTGGGCAAGCCCGATTTTGTGGAAAGCCATGCCAACCCTCATCCGCTGATTTTTCAAAAAAATATTCATCTGACAGGCACCTCCCCCTATCTGCTGCTGGATATCTGCATCCAGAGCCACAGCCGTGGCGCCGAGGGCTGCACCTTTTTTGAAGGGGATGAGGCCGAGTATCCCCGGGTTCTGTTCGACAAAAGCGGAGTCGTCACCATCCTGCCGCCGCCTCCGGTGGAGCCAGCCTCCCTGCGGCCCCTCTACGACCGCTGCCTGGAAATCTTTGCCCAGCGGGCCCGGGTAGTGAAATATTGCCGCCGGGGACTTTATCCCGAAGCCTTCGCCTACTATCACAAATATGTGGTGGAGCCGCTGGTTACCCTGGCCCGCCTGCTGCATACCCCCCGGCACGCCGATTATGGGATGGTCCATCTATCCCAGCATCTCCCGGCGGATCTGGCCGCTCTGGTGTCCTGCCTCTGCCAGACGGCGGGCATCGCGGACATCGAGTCCCGACTGTCCCTGGCGGATACGCTGTACGCCCGGCTTTTGACCAGCCTGGAAACTGCCTACGGCTTCGCAGCCGATATAAACGAACTGCATAGTATTCAATAATTTATCCGTAAAGTATATATACGCGGTTACAATATTGTTGCCGGATTGTCATCCTTTTGTTGTTGCCTCTGCAAAGGCTGTCCGGTATACTGAGGGTGTTGCAGGAATTCTTTCCGCAACGCCCTCTTCCTTTTCCTTCCTCCTTTCTCAAATACCCCAAAGCAAGAGAGCGCCGTGCCATACGGCGCTCTCTTGCTGTTTGTTTCAGCTTGTCGAAAAAGTCCGGCTTACGCCGTCCATTTACGCCAAACTGAGCAAAAGTGGGAGAAATCGAACGATTTCTCCCACTTTTGTCGCCTGCGGGCGGGTGATTGTTGCGCGAGAGGGGAACCCTGACGGTTCCCCCTCACACTCCCCCTCCCTCCGCTAT
>CAKTXU010000063.1 GCA_934630995.1 uncultured Eubacteriales bacterium | reverse complement strand
TGGAAACCAGGGCCTCCAGCGCGTGGGTCATGGCGTCCATGCCGGTTTCCGCCGTGATGTGGGGCGGCATGGACACCGTCACCTGCGGGTCGCAGATGGCGATGTCGGGCATCATTTCCATGTTGCCCAGGCCGTGCTTGATCCCCTTGTCGGTGATGACCACCGAGCGGGAAACCTCGCTGGCGGTGCCCGCGGTGGAGGGGATACAGCAGAACCGCGCCTTTTTCCGCAGGGTGGGGAAGGGGCTGGCGGTGAGCAGCTCCTCCAGGGTTTTCAGCTCCGGATGCTCGTAATATACCCACATGGTCTTGGCCGCGTCCATGGGGGAGCCGCCGCCCAGGGCCACGATGAGGTCGGGCCCAAAGGCCAGCATATCCGCCGCGCCCCGCTGCACGGTATCGAAGGAGGGATCGGGCTCCACGCCGCGGATGACGGCGGTTTCGGCGCCCGCCTGCTGCAGATAGCCCTCCACCCGGGCCAAAATACCGTTTCTCTCCAGGCTGCTGCCTCCGATGACGATCATCGCTTTCTTGGTGGGGATGCTTTTCAGGAATTCCAGGCAGCCGTCCCCAAACATCAGCTGACTCCCGGCCAGCTTCATCGGTCTCATCATACGTATATCGCGTCCTTTCCAGGTTGTTCAGGCGGGGGGATTATTTGTGCAGCCCGGCCAGCACCTCTCGTACCAGCTCGCCGGAGATGGGATTGCTGAGTATGCCGCCCTCCTTGAGGCTGGAGCCGATGATGGCCCCGTCCGCGATGGAGAGCTGGCTGTCGATGTTCCGGGCGTTGACGCCGCTGCCCGCGACGACGGGGATTTTGACCACCTTTTTCACCCGCTCGATCATCTCGATGGGGGTGGTTTCCCCGATGGCGGAGCCGGTGACGATGACCGCGTCCGCGCCGCAGTCCACGGCGTTTTTCGCGGATTTCTCGATGGTGACGTGGGGCAGGAGCATATTGGTGTGCTTGACCTGGATGTCCGCGAGCACCATGATGTCCTCCGCGCCCAGGTTTTTGCGGAAGGCCATGCAGTCCCGGGCGCAGGGGGTGATGATGCCGCCGTAGAATTCCACCGTGTCCACGAACACCGGGATGCGCACGAACCGGCAGCCGGTGCAGTGGGCGATGGACAGGGACAGCGCGTAGTCGCAGAAGGCGGCGTCCACGCCCACGGGGATTTTCACCGCCTCCCGCACCTTGGCGGTGGCCACGGCCAGGGCCGCCGCCTGGGCGGGGTCCAGCCGGACGGCGAAGGGGCCGTCCCCCATATTCTCGACGATGACGGCGTCCACGCCGCTTTCCTCCAAGGTCCGCGCGTCCTGCACGGCCTGGGCGTAGATCTTCTCACAGTCTCCGGCGTAGCCCATGGTCCCCGGCAGGGGCAGACAATGCACCATGCCGATGACGAATTTTTTGCCCACGCCGAGCAGCTCTCTGATTTCCATAAGGCAAACCATCCTTTCACAGAAAATGCGGGTTTATGCGGTTGCCGCAAAGCGGTAGACGCCCTCCAGCGCCACCCGGCAGAGGAGATCCTCCGCGTCCTTGCGCTCCTGGCCCTTGAGGGTGTCCTTCAGGTTTTCCAGCACCGTGGTCATCGTGAGCACGGCGGTGCGCACCCCCATCAGCCGCCCCAGCGTCAGCATGCAGGAGGACTCCATATCGATGCCGGACACATGCAGCCGTTTCAGCTCCTCAAAGGTGTCCGCCATGTCCCGGCCCCATTCCTTGGAGAAGCGGGAATCGTGCATCTGGCTGTAGAAGCCGTCCATGGTGCAGCTGATGCCGTTGAGCACCCGCCGCCCATGGTCCGCGATGACGGCGTTGAGGGTGTTGACCAGCTCCACGTCGGCCACGGCGGGGTAGCTCTCCTCCACATAGGTTTTGCTGGTGCCCTCCCGGCGCATGGAGCCGATGGGGACGATGAAATGCCCCAGCATGTCGTCCTGCAGGGCCATGACCGTGCCCATGCGCACCGCCACCTCCATGCCGGATTCGTACATCTCCTCCATGGCGATGGCGGCGCTGGGCGCGCCGATGCCGGTGGAGGTGACGGTGACGGGCAGCCCCTTGTAGGTGCCGGTGTAGGTGTTGAATTCCCGCATAAAGGCCACCTGCCGCGGGGCGTCGAGGTACTGCTTGAGCACCTCCACCCGCCAGGGATCGCCGGAGAACAGCACATATTTCGACACGGCTTCCGGGCTGCCGCCCATATACAGCGTACTCATCTGGTTTCCTCCTTCAGGGTGGTTTCGAAGCGGGCCAGCCGCTCCATGAGCTGCGGCAGGGTGGGGGCGTTGGTGCAGCACCCTTCCCTCTCGATGATGAAGGAGGAGAGCACCGGGCCCAGCCTGGCGCAGGTCTCGGAGGACAGCCCCTGGTGGACGCCGTAGAGGAAGCCGGCCATAAAGGCGTCCCCCGACCCGGTGGTGTCCACCGCCGGGCCGCAGTCGCAGATGGGGGTTTCCACCACCTGAATCCCCGCCGGGGTCTTGGTGTAGCAGCGGCTGCCGTCCCGCCCCAGGGTGGTGACGATGATGTCGGCGTTCCCCTCCTCGAAGAGGGTGAGGATATCCTTGCCGAAGATTTTCTCGATGGATTCCCGCTCGCACTCATTGGTGAAGATGATTTTGCAGTAGTGCAGCAGCTCGTGGAGAAAATCCGGGGGGAAGGCGTCCATGTCCCCCTTCATGCCGAAAACCAGGGGCACGCCGTGCTGCCTGCACTTTTCAAAGAAGGCTTCGTTGTCGCAGCGGGCGCCGACGGTCAGCACCCCCATGTCCGCATCCTCGAACAGGCTGTCGTCCAGGGGCTGGAAGTGGGTGCCCTCCATGGCCCCGGGATAGAACAGGGTGATGTGCTGGCCCATGTTGTCCTGGAGAAGATAGCACACCGAGGTGCGTTCCCCCGGAACCCGGGAAACCGCCTCGGTCGGGACGTTCCTTCTCCAGGAAATCCTTGAAGCCGGTGGACTCGTAATCGTCCCCCACCCGCAGCAGCGGCATGGCGGTCAGCCCCAGCCGGCACAGGGCATAGGCGATGTTGACCGAGCAGCCCCCGTGGTAGATGTCCATGTTGGTCTTGTTGGAGATGAGGGAGGTGAACCCGATGCGGGCCGGGGATTTTATCTTGACCATATGGTCCATGCTGACATAGCCGCTGGTCAGAAAGTCGTAATGTTTCGCCATCATCTATCCTGCCTTTCATAGAATACTGCTGGACGGCCGCAGCCCTCAGACCAGCCCCTGCTCCATTTTTTCAAACAGTTCCCCGGCGGTCATCACGGTGCCCAGATATTTGGCGATGTCGGTGAGATGCACCTCGTTGACCACGTCGGAATTGGTGGCCACGCAGTCCGACAGCACAATGGCGTTGTAGTCGAGATAGTAGGCGTCGGTGACGGTGGCGCGGATGCAGCAGTTGGTCTTGGTGCCAACCACGACGACGTTTTCCACCCGGTTTTCCCGCAGCACCAAATCCAGGTCGGTGCCGAAGAAGCCGCTGTACCGCCGCTTTTTAATGACATAATCCCGGACCGGGTCTACCTCGAGCAGCGGGTCGATGTCCTCCCCGCCGCTGCCCTCGATGCAGTTGGGCCGCATATTGACGAGGTTTTTGTCCGGCTTTCCCGCCCGGTAGCAGTGCTGCATGAAAACGATGGTCATGCCGTGCTCCCGGCACCGCTTGACCACCTCTGCGATGCGGGGCAGGATTTCCCGGTTCTGGGGATAGAACACCAGCCCCCCGGGGTCGGTGAAGTCGCGCACCATGTCCACGACTATCAAGGCGCTTTTGCTCATAGGGAATCGGTGCTCCTTTCCGGTTCGGCGCGTCCTCAGAAGCCGCGCACTTTTATCTTGCGGCGCTTGACCACCGAAACCAGGGTCAGGACGACCGCCATAATGACATAGGGGATGACGTCGAACAGGGTGGCCGCCGCCCCGGCAAACGGGCCGAGATTGACCGCCAGGGACTGGGCGACGCCGAAGAAGATGGCGTACATGGCGCTGGCCACCGGGGCGCCCCGTCCGCAGTAGATGGCGGCGATGGCGATGAAGCCGCGTCCGGCGGTCATGTTGTTGGTGAAGATGGCCAGCCGCTCCAGGGACAGGTCGATGCCCGCCAGGGCGCAGCAGAAGGCGCCGATGAGAATGGCGATATACTTATAACGGTTGGTCTTCAGCCCCAGGCTGCGGGCGGCGTCCTCATTCTCGCCCACCACGCGGACGTACACGCCGAATTTGGTGCGGTACATCAGGATCGCCATGACGATGATGCTCAGGAACGCCAGATAGGTGATGGGAGGATGCCCGCTGAGGATGCGGCCCAGCAGGGGGATGTCCTCGATGAAGGGGATGTTTATCTTGAAATCGTTGACATTCACCCAGGTCAGGGCGATGTTGGCGCTGTTCATGAGCTGGAGGATAAAGCCGGCGACGGCGGGGACCAGCATGTTGATGGCCAGGCCCACGACGATGACGTTGCCCTTGCAGGTCACGCTCATGAAGGAGAAAACCAGGCCCAGCAGCAGGCACACGGCCACGGCCGCGATGCAGCCCAGCCAGATGTTCTGCGTCAGGCTGGTGACCAGCATGGAGACGAACGCCCCCGCCAGCATCAGGCCCTCCAGGGATATGTTCAGCACATTGGCTTTATAGGCGAAGATGCCGCCGAGCACGCAGAGAAGGATGGGCGCGGAAAGATAAACGGAATTGTACAGGATGTTACCGAGCAGATTCATTTACTGCGCCACCTTTCTCGCCTTGCGCTGTTTGATTCTGTCCAGCAGGCCGAAGCGCTCGTTGAGGAACTGCACGGCCAGGAAGAGGATGATGAGGCTCTGGATAACGGCCACGATTTCCTTGGGGACGCTGGTGTACATGTTGATGTTGTCCGCCCCGGTTTTCAGCGCGCTGTAAAAGACGGCGGCCACCAGAATGCCGATGGGGGAGTGGCGGCCCAGCAGGGCGATGAGCATGCCGTCCCAGCCCAGTCCGGGGGAGCCGGAGAAGGACAGGGTATAGCGGTATTGCTCGCTCATCATGTAGCCCGCGCCCGCGATGCCCGCCAGCGCGCCGCTGATGAGCATCAGGACAATGATTTTACGGCGCACCCGCATGCCGGTGGCCTCGGAAAACTCCGGATTCTTGCCGATGGCGGTGATGTCGTAGCCCAGACGGGTGCGCTTCATGACGAACCACATCACCAGGAAGATGGCCAGGGCCACGAAGAAGAACGCCGTCAGCCGGGAGCTGCCCAGCCGGTTGAACATGGCGGAGCTGCTGATGGCCGGGGTGCTGACATAGCCCACGCCCGGCTCCCGGAAGGGCCCGGAGGACAGGTATTCCAGGATTTTTATCATGGCGTAGTTGAAGGTCAGGGTGACCACCATCTCGTCCACATGGAAATAGGCCTTGAGCAGGGCGGGAATCAGCGCGAACAGCATGCCGCAGACGGCGCCCACGGCGAAGCAGAGCAGCTTATCCACGATGGCGTTGCCGGTGCTCAGCGAGGCGCCCACGATGCCGGAAAAGAAGCCGCCCAGCAGAAGCTGGCCCTCCACCCCCATGTTGAAGATGTTCGCCTTGAAGGTGATGGCGATGGCAAGCCCGGTCAGAATCAGGGGTGAGGCGTAGTGCAGGGTGTTGCCCAGTCCCTTGAGGGTGAAGAGGGACTTGCCCAGCATGGTGCCGTAGGCCTCCAGCGGATTTTCCCCGATGGCCAGGATGACCGCGCCGCCGATGACGAAGGCGAGCAGGACGGGCAGCAGGGAATTGAGCAGTTTCATGCTCAGACGGGATTGTTTCATGTGCACACCTCATTTCGCGGGGCGGCGGGGGCCTTGGCGCCCGCCATCAGCAGGCCGATTTCCGCGGTGGTAATCTGCTTGGGATCCACCTCGCCGATGATTTTGCCCTTGTACATGACCGCCACCCGGTCGGACAGGCTCATGATCTCACTGAGCTCGCTGGAAATCAGCAGCACCGAATAGCCGTCGTTGCGGAATTGCAGCAGCTGCTTGTGGATGAATTCGATAGAGCCCACGTCCACGCCGCGGGTGGGCTGACAGGCGATGATGAGGCGGGGATGGTTCTCGAACTCCCGGGCGATGATGATTTTCTGCGCGTTGCCGCCCGACAGCTGGGAGACGTTGCCCTCCTCCTCCGCCACACGGATGTCGTATTTCCCGATGTAGTCCCTGGCGCGCTGCAGGATGCCCTTGCGTCTCAGGACGCCGCAGCGGCAGACCTGCGCGTCGTTCCAGTATCCGGCGATGCAGTTGTCGGGAATGCTCATATCCCGGCAGAGCCCCTGGGCGTACCGATCCTCCGGGATGATGCCGATGCCTGCCTGCCGCAGCTTATCCGGCCACAGGTTGGTTACCTCCCTGTCGCCCAGGTACACATGGCCCCTGGTGGATGTCATCAGGCCGGTGAGCAGCTTGACCAGCTCGCTCTGGCCGTTGCCCTCCACGCCGGCGATACCGAAAATCTCGCCCTTGTGCACCTCGAAGCTGACGCCGCCCACCACCTCGGCCCCCTGGGCGTTGATGGTGTGCAGGTCCTCCACCCGGTAGGCCAGGTCCGACCCGGCGGGGGCGGCGCCGTCGTTGCTGACGGTGAGCACCACGTCCCGGCCCACCATCATCTGGGCCAGCTCCCGCTCGTTGGTGTCCTTGGTCTGCACGTTGCCGATGACCTTGCCGTGGCGGATGACGGTGACGCTGTCGCTGAGGTCCATGACCTCCCGCAGCTTGTGGGTGATCACGATGATGGTCTTGCCCCCCGCCCGCAGGGCCTTGAGGTTGTCGATGAGCCGGTCTACCTCCTGGGGGGTGAGCACCGAGGTGGGTTCGTCCAGAATCAGGATCCGCACGTTGCGGTAAAGCATTTTGAGGATTTCCGCTTGCTGGCACAGGCCCACGGAGAGATCCTCCACCCGGTCGGTGGGGTTGAGCTGGAAATGGTATTCGTCGATGAGCGCCTGCACCTTCCGGATTTCCACGGCGCTGTCGATGAAGGGGGTTTTCAGCTTTTTGAAGCGCTTGTTGATTTCGGTGCCCAGCAGGATGTTCTCATATACCGTCAGGCTGGGGACCAGCTTGAAATGCTGATGAACCATGCCGATGCCGTGGGCCATGGCGTCCAGAGGGCTCTTGAACTGCACCGGCTGCTCGTCGATCAGAATGCTGCCCTCCGTGGGCGTCAGGGAGCCGTACAGCATGTTCATCAGCGTGGATTTGCCGGCGCCGTTTTCCCCGACGATACACTTGATTTCCTGGGGCTCCACGGTGAGATTGATGGCATCGTTGGCGACGAAATTGTCGAACTTTTTCGTCAAATCAATGGTACGGATGATGCTCATAGACATGCTCCTTCACTCTGAGCTTTGAGCAAAGGCAGCCGTCCACATATTGGCGGGGGCCTGCGGACGGCTGCCTTTCCTTCTCAAGGAGATGATTCTGCGGGTTTCCTTATTTCACATTGACGTTGGGGCAGGAGGCCGGATCGAAGGCTTCGCCGATTTGGGCGTTGACCACGTCGATCTCGCCGGAGATGATCTTGTTTTTGACGTCCTCCAGCTTGGTTTTGATTTCCTCCCAAACCGCGTTATCCCGGACATATTTGCTGATCTCCGCCAGGTCGGTGATGCCGGTGGCGCCGGATTTCAGGTTGTAGCTCTGCAGCCGGTCCGCGCTGTCCAGCTTGCCGTCATGGTAGTCCTGGGTGATGGCCTTGACCGGCACGCCGGTGATTTTCAGCACGCTGGTCAGGATGTTGCCGGGCTGCGTGGCGTCCAGGTTGGCGTCGGTCTGGATGGCGATTTTGCCGACTTCCTTGGCCTTGGCGGTGATGCCGTCGCCCACGACGCCGGCATCCGCGAAGACGATGTTGGCGCCGTTGTCATAGAAGGTGCCGGCCACGGTGCTGCCCAGGGCGGAATCGACGAAGCCCGCGTCGTATTTGGCGTAGTAATCATACTTGACGCCGTATTCCGCGGCGGCGGCGTTGATGCCCTGCATGAAGCCGTAGGAATACACCAGGATGCCGTTGGAGTTGGTGCCGCCGACAAAGCCGATGCCGCGGCTCTGCTCCAGGGGCGTGAGGTTGTAGCCCTCGGGGAACAGCTTGGCGTGGTTCTCATTGAGCTGTACGGACAGATAACCGGCCAGATAGGAGGCCTCGTGGACGTCGAATAGGACGGAGGTGACGTTCTTATG
>CAKTXU010000062.1 GCA_934630995.1 uncultured Eubacteriales bacterium | reverse complement strand
CGTCCTCACCGAATTCGTCCATCCCGTAGTCCGCCGCGTTGAAGATATCGAATTTGGCGGCGGAAGGGCGCTTCTGCATGAAATCATAGGTCGTCGTCGGGGAGGGCATCAGGTCTTTCATCCTATCCGCGGAGAAGAGGTAATTGCCCTCCTCAATGCCGGCGGCAGAAATCTCCGGCGTGCCCGCGAAGGTGCACCCCACCACGCCCAGCGCCGCCGAGCCGTCCGCCTTGATTTCGCCGCCCGCCCTGCCGAAGGCGCAATTGGTCAGATAGATATGTCCCGCCTTGGACAGCACGCCGCTACCGCGCCAGTCCGCAAAGCTGCAGTTGCTGAACTGGATATTGCCGTCGGTGCAGGCGTTGTCCACCACATTCGCCGGTTTCCCTTCAAAGAGGATGGAATCGAAGGAGGCCTGCCGGTTGAAATCTCCGGTTATCTGCACCCCTGTGGCATCCGCCGCATCGGTCAAGCCAATCTTTCCCAGCATGAAGCTGACGCTGACCAGCACCTTCTCGATGCGTATGCCGGTGTGGCAGCCGGTGAATTCGAAGTTGTAGAGCTGGCAGCCGCCGTCGAAGCCGCCGCTGTTTTCCCAGGTGGTGCGGTTGGGGTTGCTAGACTCCCGGACGATCAGGCCGGTGCCGATGCCGTACGCATACAGGGAATTGGCATACGGGGTATCGTGCCGTTCGAATATGTACGCCACCGCGCCCCGCAGCGCCGTGGCCAGCTTCTCCCTGTCCGTGTCGCTCTGCGGCGCGCCGGTAAAACCGCAGTCCGCGTAATACTGCGCGTCCATATACATGTTGACAAAGTTGGTCACATCGCCGTTATTGTCGGTCAACAAGCCGATTTTCAGCGGCGTAGCCCAGATGTTGTTGAACTCGTGTCCAGCGTTGGAGCAGCCGCCGTAATACAGCGGATAAGAGGCGTTGTACAGCAGCACATTCTCCACCGTCGTCCCCGCCACCACCATATTCGCCGCGCTGCCCAGCCCGATGCAGGGCGCGAGATCCAGCGGACTCTCAAAGCTTTGGTTGAGATAATAGACGGCGATGTTGCGCACTCCAGCCGAAGAGGAGAGGGAGAGGAAGGCGCCGGAATAGATCCCCGTCACCCCATAGTCGGTCAGCAGAGTGGTCCCCCCGCCGTAGCCGGAGGTCTCCGGGGTATCGAATTCCCCGCGCAGCAGCACGTTGTTCGGCAGCGCCAGAGTTTGGGGCACATAATAGGCCCCCTCCGGCACGAAGACCGTCCCGCCTCCTTGATTCTGCGCGGCCAGGATGGCGCTGCGGAAAGCCTCCGAGTCATCGGTCACGCCGTCCCCCTTTGCGCCGTACTGCACCACGTTGGCGATGCAGACGGTCTTATCCCCGTTGGAATAAGCGGTTTCCGGCACAAAGAGGGTTTCCTTCGCGATGGCGCCGTATTTCTCCCTGTCCGCGTCCGACAGGCGCACAAAGCCCTTGGCCCGGCCCTCGGTAATCAGGTTCTCCCCGCTGGCGTACGGGATGCCGCCGGGGGCCGTCCCCCCTGCCGACGAGCTCCCGCTCTCGGTCTTACCGGGCTTGCATCCTCCGAGCATGGCCGACAGCATCGCGGCCGACAACAGCAGGGGCAGCAGCCGTTTATGATTTCTCGTCATCGCTTTACTCCTTATACTATTCCCACGGCATGCCCGTGTCGGTGCCCATGCAGCCATTGACATTCACCCTTCCGCCGTCGGACTGCCGCACCGTAAACAGCGCCGTATCCGCTACCGTGCCGCGCGGATTGCGCACCACCAATCCCTCCACGTTCACCGTGCCGCCGGCGGCATCCACCAGCAGGTCGGAGGGCTGCACCAGCATACCCCCGCTGATATTGACCGTGCCGCCCGTCGCGGTAAGGAATACGGGATAGGTGCGGTAAACGAGCAGGCCGCCTAAATTGAGGGTGCCGCCCTTAACCGTCATGCATTGTTCGAACACCGTGTTCATACCTGTGCTGTAGGTGGTGACCGTCGCGCCGCAGCCCGCGTCCAGCTCGCAGTCGGCGAAACCGACCACGAATTTCAGATCACCGGCCCGCTCGATTTTTACCGTGCTGCCGGCAATATCCGTGCAATGATAGAAGAACTTGCCCTGCTCCGTGAATTTGCCGTCCTGCTCGACAAAGCGCAGGCCGCAGCGGGTGGCATAGGCCAGATTGCCGTAGACGAGCAGGTTCTTGTTGTAGCCGAACAGGTAGTAATCGCAGTTCGCGAGCAGATCCATCACATAGGCTTTCCACTTGGCATTGGTCTTCATGCCCTCGTAATCATAGGTGCCCGGGCCAAAGCTGGGCTTGTAGGGCAGCGGGCCGTAGCACCACTCGTAGAGGCTGAAATTACAGTATTCCACCCGGCCGGTGCCGCTGTTGCTGCCGCCGAAAATCCCCACCTTCAGCGGCTGGCCGCGCACGCCCGTAATCACATAGTCCGAGGTATCGGGGGCGGAACCGAAATCCAGCATATAATAGGAATTCGCGCAGACCGTGTACCGCACCCAGCAGCCCGGCCCCTTGGCCGTGATGGTATAGGGATAGGGAATATACTCCTCCCCCTCCAGATAGCCGCTGACATTCTGCTCGGGATAATAGAAGGACAGTCCCAGCACGCCGCAGTTTTTTTCCAGCACCACCGCGCCGTCGCCCTCTTTTTGCCCCGCTCCGCCGTAGATATAGAAGGTGACATCCTGCTCGGGGCTGATCACCGTATTGGAATGATAGGTTTCCAGCGGGCCGCGCAGCTCCACCCCTTCCGGCACATACAGCGTCTTGTCCAGCCGGTACTTGCCCGCGGGGACATAAACGATCCCCCCGCCGTTGTCGCCTGCGGCTGTGAGCGCCTTGTTAATCGCCGCGCTGCAATCGTCCTCGCCGAAGGGATCGAGGCCGTAGTCCGCGGCGTTGAATATGTCGAAGGACGCCGCGGCCGGCTTGCGCACCATATAGTCATAGTTCACTTCCGGCCTGCCGATGCTGTTTTGCAGCGGCTCAGGGGAGATGAGGACGTTCTCCGCAGCCATTTTCCTGACGGATATTTCCGGCGTGCCCGCGAAGGTGCAGCCTGCGACCCCCAGCCCTCTCGAGCCGTCAGCCATGATCTCGTTGCCCGCTTTTTCAAACACACAGCCAGAAAGGTACAGGTTGCCGGCGGAGGAGAACACGCCGTTGCCGCTCCAGTCCTTAAAGGTACAATCCACAAATTGGATATTGCCGTTCGCACAGTCGTTGTAAACCACATTCTGCGGACAGCCCGCGAAATCCACGGCGGAGAACTGCGCGTCGGTGCGGAAATTTTTCGTCACCTTGACACCGGCGGTGTTCGCGCCGCCGCGCGTTTCCACCCGGCCCTTGGTGAAGCTGCAGCCGACCAGCACCTTCTCGATTTGGATGCCCGTATGGCAGCCGGTGAAATCAAAATTGTACAGCAGGCAGCCGCCCGCAAAGCCGCCGCTGTTTTCCCAGGTTTCGCGGTTGGGATTGCTCGATTCCCGCACGATGAGCGCCGTGCCGATATCGTGGGAATACAGGGAGTTGGCATAAGGGGTGTCGTGCCGCTCAAAGATGAAGCCCACCGCTTCCTGCAGCGCGTCATACAGCGCTTCCCTGTCCTGCTCGCTCTGCGGCGCTCCGGAGAAACCGCAGTTGGCGTAGTATTTGGCATCCATGTACAGGTTGATGAAGCTGGTTACGTCGCCGTTATTATCCGACAGCAGGCCGATTTTCAGCGGCGTCGCCCACACCTGGTTATACACGTGGCAGGCGTTGCCGTAGCCCGCCAGATACAACGGATAAGAGGCGTTGTAGATCATCACGTTTTCCAGCGTCGTGCCGATTGCCCGGCTTCCGAAGCCCACGCAGGGCGCCAGATCCCTGGGCTTGGCGAAATCCTGGTTGAGATAATAGACGGCGATATTGCGCAGCCCGGAACAGCTGGAGAGGGAGATGAAGGGGAGGCTGTACAGCCCCGTCGCGTCATAGTCGGTGAGAATGGTGGTGCCCCCGCCGTAGCCGGACGTCTCCGGAGAGTCGTATTCGCCCCTCAACAGCACGTTGGCCGGCAGGCCGAGCGGCGTACCTACATAATATACGCCCTCCGGGACGAAGACGGTGCCGCCGCCGTTGTTCTGCGCCGCCTTGATTGCCTGGTTGAAAGCGCCGTAGTCGTCGGTCACGCCGTCTCCTTTGGCTCCATACTGCACCACATTGGCGATGCAGACCGATTTGTCCCCCGCCGTGTAATGGGTTTCCGGCACAAAGAGCGTTTCCCTATCGATGGCACCGTATCGCGCGCTTTTTTCCGCTGAAAGCCGGACAAAGCCCTTTGCCCGCCCTTCCGGAACGACGTTCGGCCCTGTGGCCTTGCTGGCGGTATCGGTATCCGGGGAGGGGCGGGAAGCGGTTTCACCGGACTTTTTGCACCCGCCTATGGCCGGTATACCGATCACCAGCGTGGCGGCCAATGAGGAGTAAAGCAGCCGTTTCCAAAACTTCAAACTAACCATCCATCCTTTCGCAGAGACTGGAGTTTTTCCATTCGTCCGCACCGGCGCTCCGTGCGGTGCCGCCCTCCGGCGGCGCTTCTTTTCTTACCCAACGGGCACCGGCCCGCGGAGAGGAAGCACAGGCTTCCTCTCCGTGGCCAAAGCCGCCGGGACTTACGCCGTCGTCCCGGAGCTTTTCTTTTTGATCAGGAAAAAGTAGGCCGCCACGCCGCCGCCCACAAGCACCACGACGCCCGCGACGATGGCGACGATCCCCCAGACCGGGAACCCGCCGTCGCCGCCCCCGCTCTCAGAGGAGGCGGAGGAGGTCTGCGGCGCGGAGGAGGCCGCGCCGGAAGACGCCCCGGAGGCCGTCTGGGATGAATCGGAGGACTGGGCGGAGGATTCCGTGCCGGGCTGGCTGCTCTCGACCGGCGCCGACACTTCATACTCCTCCTGATCGTCGATACGGATAAGCTTGATATAGTTGGCGGCGGCGTTCGCACGGGAGCCGTCATCGACCACCATACAGAGCTTGACATATTTTTTGCCGCCGCCGACCATATCCTTCAGGTTATAGGTGGCGATGCCGCTGCTGCCGGCCAGCACATAATCCGATCCCTGGCCGCCGGAAATCGTGCCCATCTCAGGATTGATCACATTAGCCACGAAGACGAACGAGGTTTCCAGCTCGGACAGGTTCACATGTAGATAGGGCACCTTGTCGAGGTCCACATATTTGGTGAAGTAGACGTAGCCGGTATTCGAGTACGTCTCGATCTCCTGATCGGGATCGACCCACATGTCGAAGCCGTATTCGCCCACGTCCTCCTTGATGGTCCAGCCGTCGGTATAACCGTCCGCCGCCTTGAGCTCGGTGGGGGTATCGATCAGCGTCTGGATATCGATGGAAGCGATGCGGTTGTCCGCGGTTATCTTGCCGCCGAGATCGGCGCTGGCGCTCAGCCACTGGGCGACCTTTGTCACGCTGCGATCGGTGCCCTTGCGCTTATACTGATAATCCTGATAGAAAAGGACCAGCTCGCCCGTGAACACGCCGTTCTTGGCCAGCGGCCTGAGGTCGACCACCACATACCCTTGCTTGCGCATATCGCCCACAAAGACGCCGCCTGCACTCAACAGCAGCGCCGGCTGCTTGCCCACCGGCATGGACTGCACCTGCACGATCCAGTAGGGCACCTTGTTCACGTCGACCTCCACGCTCCATTTGAGCGGCTGCTCCATCACCTCGTCGCCGCCGTTCATCTGTATCTCAAAGCTTCCGTCGTTTCCCGGCGTGACCTTGACGTGGGAGTTGGCGTTGGCGTCCGAATAGGTCAGCTTCTGATCCGCCGTGACCGCGGCGGAAGCGGGGAGCCCCCCCAGCATACCGCTCAGCAGGACGGCGCAGGACAAAACACCGAGGATCCTGTTTCTGCTTTTCATAAGCTCCTCCTTTAAAAAAAGCGATCGATGGATGCAAGGCCGGAATCACGGTTCTTTTTTCTGCCTGCGGCCGGTGACCGCCGCCGCGCCTGCGGCCACCACGGTCAGCAGCGCGAGAGGCAGGGCAAGATTCGCGCCGCCCGTGTGCGGAGGCACATAGCCGGGATCGGGGATCATTTCGTTGGTCTCGAAATAGATGCGGCCGAAGGTGTTGTAGAGATTCGCATCCTTGTTGCCGCCGTCGTCGGCGCAGATTTGCACATCGATGTCCCATTCGCCGCTGGAATAGCCCGCCGACATGGTTTTCAGCTTCGCCGCGATATCGAAAACATGCTCCTTCGGCTGGCCGTCGATATACTCGGTAAAAGCGATGGAATCCACCGGGCTACCCTCCGCGTTTTTGATAATGATGATCACGAAGAAAGCGGTGTGATTCTCCTTGAGGTTAACGTGCAGCTTCTCCAGCTTGCCGAGATCCTGCTTCACCGACCAGACGACCTTGCCCACGTTTTTATAGATGCCGGTCTGCGCGGGATTGATGTACATTTTGAAGCCGCCGTCCACCGCCGTCGCGACGACGTTGCCGTCCGCCTTGGCGTCCGCGAATTTCAAGTCGATCAGCTTTGGCACCAGCGGGATCTCATCCTTGCTGCTGCTCTCCTGCGGCACCATCTCGTTGGTTTCGAAATAGATGCGGCCGAAGGTGTTGTAGAGATTCGCATCCTTGTTGCCGCCGTCGTCGGCCCAGATACGGACGGTGATTTTCCAGGTGCCGTTCAGATAGCCCTCGTTCTTGGCCTTGATGTCGCTGAGGATGTCATAGGTGTATTCCTTGGGCTGGCCGTTGATATAGGTGCTGTAGGACAGCGCATCGACAGGGGTTCCCTCCGCGTTCTTGATGATGATATCCAGAAAATAGGCGGTGTTGTTGGCCTTGAGGTCGACGTGCAGCTTCTCCAGCTTGCTGAAGTCCACCTCCAGATCCCAGGAAACGTTGCCGGTGTTTTTATAAATCCCGCTCTGCGCGGGGTCGAGGAACATCTTGAAGCCGTCGGCGGTCGCGGAGGCCGCCACATTGTCGCTCACCTTGGCGTCCGCGAATTTCAAATCGATCAGCTTGGGGACCAGCGTCACATTGGAGGAGGGTTCCTGAGACGATCCCTGGGACGATTCCTGTGGCGGCGCTTCAGAGGAGGACGGCTCCTGCGAGGGCTCCTGCGAGGACGGGGGCGCCTCCGAAGAATCGCCGCCGGGCCCGCCCATGCTCGGCCCCTTGTTATCGCCGGCGGGAATAATCTCGGCGGAGGTGCTGACGGCGATATAGTCGTACGTGATTTTCGAGTTTTCTCCGGCCGTGCTGAACGGCCCCTCGGGAATGAGCTGGAAGAACGGCGTGCGGATACCGGTGTAGCCGTTTGCCTTCATGTCGAGCAGGAAAACCGTATCCTTCACGTTGCGGACAATACGCTGGTTAATCAGATTGCCGCCGGTGAAGAAGTTGCCGTCGCCAAAGCCGGGGATCAAGGCGCCGCCCTCCGCGTCGGGCGTGCTCTTGACCGCCACGGTGATATACTTGAACACATCCGCGTTCAGGGTCATGTTCCAGCGCAGGAAATTGAAATGCCCGGCGGGTATGCTGTTGATTTTGCAGGAGAAGCCGCCGTCCGCGGTTTCGTCGGCGATTGCGGCGTCAACGGGCAAGCTGGCGTTGCGGGGATCGAGCATCACCTGCTGGTCAACAGGGGTTTTGCTGACAGCGAAGTAGTTGAATTCCAGCTTATCGCCGGCCTGATAGCCGAAGCCGCGGGCGTCCAGACGAATGGCGCCGGGCCATTCGGTCAGCAGCTTGGACATATCCAGGCAGTAGATGCTGTTCTTCATCACGCCGGAAATCGAGCCGCTGTCGATCAACAGGCCGTTGAAGGCCTCCGTGCTGAACAGCTTGTCGTTCAGGCATAGGTTGACGGCTGCACCTGCCCGGGGCAGGCTCTTGATGGAAACAATCAGGTACTTGTAGGCCGGGTCGAGATTTTGCAGCACCCACCGGAAGGCGATGTCCCCGGACGCCTGGCCCTGCTGCCAGGTGTAGGCGACGCCGTAGTTGCCGTCCGTCTCGACGCTCCCCTCGGCGGGCACGATTTCCGCAAAATCCGCCGGGTCCAGATACACGGTGTCGGGCTGGGTATCCTCGTCCGCGACGGCAAAGACGCCGTATATGCTGCAGAGGGTACAGGTCATAAATATAAAAGCCAGGGCGATCGAGAGATAATGGGATATGCGTTTCATTTGCTCTCCTCCTTATTCTACTGTCGCTTGCGTATGTTCAGCCGGTTTTCTCCGACCGGGATTACTCACCTGACCGCC
>CAKTXU010000061.1 GCA_934630995.1 uncultured Eubacteriales bacterium | reverse complement strand
GTATCGATGGGGTGGAAGAACATCCCGCAGCCCAGGAAAAGGGTGGGAACCAGGCCCTTGCGTTTTTCACGCGCCCGGAAGGCGGCGTAACCGCGCCTGCCCAGCCGCCGGAGGCCGAGGAAGAGAAAGACCACCGCCACGGCCGCAGCCGCGATCCGCAGCACGAACCAGCCGAAATTGGCGCGGAAAATCTCCTGCCTGTGCTTGGCGTAGGCCTGAGAATACATGGCCCGCTCGTCGGCCAGCCGGTATTGCTCCATGGCGCCCTCATAATCCTTTTGCTTGAACAGGGCCTTGCCCATACCCACCCGCGCCAGCTCATAGTTTTCATCCTGGTGAAGAATCTCCTCCCACAGGCCGTAAGCCCCGTCATAGTCCCCCGTGGAATACAGGGCCACGGCCTCATGAACCTTGGACAGGAAGGCGGTGGGGCGGAAGACCTGGATGCTGTTCATCCCCGCGTCCAGGATATACAGATTGCCGTCGGCGTCGCAGGCGATGGAGGTGGGCTGCTCGAACTGGCCCATATTCCTGCCCTTGCCGCCGAAAACGGTCAGCAGGTTGGCCTGGGGATCGTACTGGTAGCACTTCCCCGTGTTCTGCTCGATGACGGTCAGGATGCCCCGGCCATCCACCGTAATGTCGGCGAAAAGGGGATCGAACCATTCCCCGTCGTCGGTCTGCCGCTCCCCGTAGGTAAAGCTCTTGTCCGCGTAGACGCCGATATTGAAGAGGGAGAAAAAGGTATCCCGCACCTTGGTCAAGGCATTGCTGTCGGCGGAGGGATAGGTGACATAGGTATTTTCCCCCACGGAATTGAGGATTTTGATTTCCCCGTAGATCTGATCGCGGGAGGTGGCGTAGATGAGGCCGCCCTGATCCATGGTGATGTTCAGATAGGGATCGGCCTGCCGCTTGGTCAGCATTTTCAGCTGTTCCTCCGAAGCGAAAATGCGCGCCAGCGCCTCCAGCAGATTATAGCCCACCTCCGGCTGACCCAGATAACCCCGGAAGCGGTTGTGGGCATCGATGGTCATGATGGTCTGGGACTTGATGGTGTAGATATACCCCGTGGGGCTGACCACCAGCTTGGTGGGGTTGAACACATAGGTGCTGCCCAGAAAATCCGACTCCGGCTTGACGAAGGATTCGATGTAATTGCCGGCCGGAGAAAAATGGACAATCCGGCCGTTGCCGGTATCGGAGAGGAAGATGCTCCCCTCATCGTCGGCAAAGATGCCGGCCGGGGCCTTGAAGGGAATCCCGTCCGCCTCGGTCAGCTCCAGCAGCAGGGTGCCGTCCAGCCCGGTGACCAGGGCGCGGTTGTTGCCGGTATCGGCGATATACAAATTCCCCTCTTTGTTGATATGGATATCCTGAGCGCCGCTGAGGCGGCCGCCGAAATCGAACAGGACCGTATCGCACACATAGCTTTTGGGCATCGGGATACGATCGGATCCCGACGTGGTGTAATCATAGGCATCCACCTCCCGCGCCGCGGCGCAGGGCATGATCAGCGTCATGACGCACAGCGCGAGGCACAGGGGCAGGGCGAACCACTTTTTCAACCGTCTTCCCCCTTATCCCTTGATTCCCGAATGGGTCATGGTGGCCATCACCTGGCCCTGCATGACGGTGAACAGCACCACCACAGGCAGGATCATCAGCAGGGTGGCGGCCGCCACCGCGCCGGCACGGCCCACGTTGACCGCCGCAGCCCCGCCGGCGATGGTCTGCAGGGCCAGGGGCAGGGTTTTCATCTTCTGCGACGAGGTGTAAATCAGCGGCGTGAAATAATCGTTCCAGCAGGACACGAAGGTCAGTACCACCAGCGTCGCCACCGCCGGCTTTTGAGAGGGCATGACGATTTTCCGGAACAGGGTCCATTCCCCCGCCCCGTCGATGCGGCCCGACTCCAGGATCTCGTTGGGAAACTGGTCGATGAACTGTTTCATCAGGAAGAAGTTATAGGCCACCGCTATCTGGGTGATGACCAGGCTGGTATAGGTATCGTACAGCCCCAGGGCGTTGACCACCAGATACCGGGGAATCGTCGTCACATGGGGGGAGAACATCAAGGCGGCGATGATGATCTTGAAGATAACGCCCGACGCGGGAACCCTATGCTTGGACAGAGCATAGGCACCCATGGAGCAGACCAGAACCGTCAGCAGCACCACCGCCACGCTGATGACCACGCTGTTGAAGACATAGCGCAGAAAGGGGATGGTGGAGCTGCCCAGGGACATGATCAGATCCGAGAAGTTCCGGGTGGTGGGATGCTGGACAAAGAAGCGGGGAGGGAAAAGGAACAGCTCCTCCATGGGCTTGAAGGCGGAGCTGACCACATAAATGAGAGGCAGCGCCGTGAAGGCCACCATCAGAATCATGAATATATACAACGCCGACTTGCGCACCGTCAGCCCGCCCCCCGCCATGCGGGGCGCGTCCTTGGGCTGGGTGAGCTGTCTGAGCTTGCGCAGGAACGCCTGTGCCACGGTTTTTCCCCCTTTCTCAGTCCTTGGAGCCCAGAAGCTTCATCAGAATCTGGCCCAGCACAAAGGTGATGAAGAACAGCACCATGGCCACTGCAGAGGCGTAGCCCATCTGGAACCGGATGAAGGCGTAATCGAACAGGTGGGCCACAATGGTGTGGGCCGCGTAGTTGGGGCTGGGCATGCCCGCGATGGCCACAGCGGTGTCGAAAACGCTGAAGGCCCCCACCACCGCGTTGATGGCCCCGAACAGTAGCTGGGGCTTGACGATGGGCAGGGTGATATACCACAGCTCCTGAAAACGGGAGCGGATGCCGTCGATGGCTCCCGCCTCGTAATACTCCCGGTTGACGTTCTGCAGACCCGCCATGAAGACCAGGAAGCCGGTGCCCATGCTCATCCATAGCTGGACGATGATAACCACCGTCATGATTTTTTCCGGGTCCATGGTCCAAAGCACCGGCTCGGATATCAGGCCCAGGTTGAACAGGACGTTGTTGATGAGGCCGTACCGGTCGCTGGAGAAAAAATAGAGCCACACGGCGGACATGGCCACGCCGCTGGTGATGGAGGGTACGTAAAAGGCCAGGGCGAAGGCCCTCTTGAAGCGCAGGGAGTCGATGACCCAGGCTGCCAGGAAGGACAATATGTAGCCGATAGGCCCGGTGATACAGGCGAAGACCAGGGTGTTCTGCATGGCGATGAGGAACACGTCGTCGTCCATGAACAGATGCACATAATTGGTGATGCCGATGAATTGCGGCGTCTGCAGCATATTGTAGTTGGTGAAGCTGGTACCCAGGGCGACGATGACCGGCACCAGAACGAACAGGATGAACAGCACGCCGAAGGGAAGCAGGAACAGGATGCCCGTCCCATATTCCCGCCCCCAGGATCGTTTACTCTTGACCAAAGCCAACCTCTCCCTGCTAATTTTTCTGCACGTGGTATTCTTCCTGCTTCATCCGCATTTCCTTGTTGATCTCTTCCACAGCCTGATCCAGAGCGTCCTTGGGGTTCATATTCCCGATGACCGCGCTGTTCCAGGCATTGTTGAGGTAGCGGCCGGTGTAATAGCTGCCCAGGACGATGGGGGCTTCCCGCACCCACTCCCACTGGCTTTCGATGACCTCCAGGTCCGCCTTATTCCAGGGCAAATCCATAAACGCCTCCACATTGGCGGTGTTCCAGCGGGCCTCGATACCGATGAGGGCTTCCAGCTCCCGGGCAAAGTCCCCCTGCACCTCGGCTGAGGTCCACCATTTCAGATATTCCCAGGAGGCGTCCTTATGCTCACTCTGGTTCATGATGATGTCGCACTCCCCGGACAGGCCGCCGTTGGACCGGTCGATGGCGCCGTCCTGGCGGCGGGTGCCCGGGATGGGCGCGATACCCCAGTTTCCGGTCAGCTCCGGCGCGGCTGTGGAAAGCAGGATGTACAGGCTGTGATCCCCGAAGCCTAAGGGCATGGTCCCCGTGCGGAAGCGGTTGAAGAAGTTGGCGGAAACCGGGATGGCGTAATGGGTGAACAGCTCGCAGTATTCTTTGAAGGCGGCGTGGGTCACGGGGGTGTCCAGGGCGCTTTTCAGGCCGTCCCCGGTATAGTAGTCCCCGCCCCGCTGAAAGAGGAAGGGGTTGAAATTGCCTGTGGGGTAATAAAACTCGTACCCGTTCTGGTACAGGGTGGGCAGGGTATACTTGTACAGCTCCTCCCAGGTGTCCGGCAGCTCCATTTGCAGGGTATCCAACACATCCTTGCGATAGAAGAGGACCGAATAGTTCATGGTTTCAGGCAGGGCGAAGGTGCCGCCGTTATACTGGTACGGAATCATGATGCCGGGGAGGAAGCGGGAAACGGTCTCGTCAAAATCGGCATACGCCGCCAGATCCTGCACGGCGTCCCGGAAGGCGAACTCCGCCGGGGAGCTGGAATTCACGCCCAGTGCCACGTCGGGCGCCCGGCCGGAGGTGATGGACAGCATCAGGGCGTTGATGCCGCCCGCCGCCAGCTGGGACGCGGGCACCACGTTGATGTTCACCGCGATGCCGGTCCGCGGGGTAAACTGCTCATCGGTCATCTGCTTGATGATTTCCGCCCACTCGGTTCCGCGGGAAATCCACACCGATATGGTTTCCTTGATCTCCACGCTCTCATCCAGCAGCCCGCCCACATTGTCGTAATCCTTGAAGAAGGAGGCGGCAAAATTCTGGAGGGTGGCCCAGAGCTTCCGGAAAAAACCCGCCTCCCTGTGTCCGGCCCAGGAGGTGCCCGCCGCGCTGAGACGGAAGTAATCCACCAGCAGGGGGTTGTCCTGGAGGTTCTGGTAATAGGTGCCCATGTTGGACTGGGCATCGGTCAAATCCGACAGATTCCGGGCGATTTTGAAGGGCTTGTCGATCATCACCTTGAGCTGTTTCTGAATGCTGAGGAAATTGTTGGCCATGGCGGGCAGACGGGGCTGAATGGATTTGACCAGATCATATTTCCACTGCAGGCTTTCCGTCAGCGCCTCCAGCCGGCGCTTGAGATCGGGGATGCGCTCAAAAAAGGAATAATCGTAGTTGGGATCCGGGTCATTGCCGGTCAGCTTGGTGATATCCATAATGATTTGGGACAAGGCCTGGGCGTCGTCGTTGAGGGAATTGAGCAGGGGGGTCAGCTCGCTGAGGCGGACCGTCATGGTCAGGGTCCGCTCCCCCTTCCTCAGATAAAAATAATAGGGCTCCCCGGTCTGCGGAATAGAGAAAGTCTCCAGCTGCCAGTCGGCGGCATAGTCGAACCGGTAGGCCTCCATCTCCCGGAAGGGCACCTCGCCGTCGATTTCTATCCGGCGGTAGGAGGGCAGGCCGTCGTTCCAGCTTTGCAGATACCGGGCGCCCAGCTGATACCAGCCGTCCTCCGGCACGTCAATCACCCAGGAGATGGACTGTCCGCCCGTGCGCCACCGCCAGCCGCCCATGACGTTCAGGCGGCGGCTGGTGATGCCGGCGGGGACGGTGGAGGGATTGCCGTCGCTTTCCAGGGTCAGGGTGGTGTCGTTTTTGTGCAGCACCGTCCCCTCCGCCTGGAAGGTTTCGTCCGCCGCGAAGGCCGGAGCCGTATAGGCGGCGATATACTCTTCATAGGTGACGGCCCGGCCGGCCGGCTCCACCCGGAATTCGCCCGCCAGCATATCCGCGCTCAAATACTCCAGCTGGACGGTATGCTCACCGGCCTCGAAATACAGGGCGTAGGGGGCGTCATAGAGGCCCTGGCTGTCTTGGAAAATCAGGGTCTGCCACCGGTGCACCTCCTCATAGGAGGGACGCACCTCATCTCCCAGGGTGTTGACTTTGATGTCGTCGTTATCCTTCCACAGATGACGGAACTGGAGACTGGCGGCCTCCCGGAAGGGCTGCTCCCCATCCACTAAAAGGCGGCGCAGGGCGTCGCTTTTGCCGGTCCCGTCGAAGTAATAATCCAGGGACAGCGTGTAGAGCCCGGCGGTTTCGATGGTAAAGCTCCAGGACAGCGTCCCGGCGGCCTCGTTTGACAAAACAGCGGGCCGCCCCTCCGCCTCGGTTTCGATGCGTTCCTTCTCCACCAATGCCAGGGAGGGGGCCAGGATATGGGTATCCCTGCCGGGCGTCCTGTCCCCATTCTCCCGGGCGTAAAGCTCGTAGTAATCGTAGGCCTGCTGCTGGTACAAATCCTCCAGCAGGCCGGTGGAGAACCGGTCCTTCAGCGGCAGCTCCGTCTCCGGCTTCTCCGCGTATACCCCCGGCCCGGAGGCCGTCAGCAGGGCGGCCATCGCTACGCTCAGCCACCGCTTTATACCCTTCATTCTCCATCAGCCTTTCTACCGTAATCTCTTCCAACAGCACACGTAAAAGAAGATAGCTTGAAATCGGCGGCGGGACTCTGATGGCCAGAGCCCCGCCGCTCCTTCGGCCTTACAGCCGTATTCCCCGCTATTTCTGCGCGGCGTACCAGGCATTGACCTCATCGGTCCACTGCTGGCCGCCTTTCTTGTACCATTCCTCGACAAAGAGGTCGAAGGCGCTGATGTCCTCTTCGCCGGCGATAATCATTTGGAAAATGCCGTTTTCATAGGCGCCCAGATCGTTTCCCTGGCTGGTTTCGGTTTCGGTCGGCGGGCCGAAATAGGCGCTGTAATGGAAATCGTCCACGTAATTTTTGATAACCGGCATCACCTTGGCCAGATACATTTCGGTCTGCCAGCCCAGGGCGCCGCCCGCTTTAATGGTATCCCACGCCTTCCTCTCGCCGGGGGTCTTCAGCACAGAGGCATCGTTGTTGTCCAGGGCTTCCGCCATGCGCAGGCCCATATTGTAGTTGCCCATGGGATCCGCGAACTGGCAGGGAACCAGGTACATGTGGAAGTTGCCGGACACCTCTTTATATTTTTCGCTTTCCGACTGCTGGGTGTACCATTCCGCCTGAGAGCCGTTCAGCATCTCGCTGTAGAGGCTCAGGGTCTTGATGAGAGCCTCCGGATGCTCAAAGCCCTTGCGCACGAAGATATAGTTGCGGGAGGCCAAATCGATCTGGGTGACATGCTTTCCGTTTTCCTGCGCCGGGATGGGGTAGACCGACCAATCGGCCCCGTACTTGTTGTAATGGTTGGCAAGCAGGTTGGTGGGGGTGTGGAATACGCCCAGCATTATGCCGTATTTGCCGTTGGCCAGGTCGTTTTCCACGCTGGTTTTGGTGTAGAAGTCCGGATCGAACAGACCTTCCTTGAACGCCTGCTGCATTTTGAGAAGAGCCTGTTTCATTTCGGGCTGGACACTGCCCCATTCCAGCTTGCCGTCCTTCTCCACCCACTGCCGGTAATACGCGCCCATGGGATTGGCGAAGGTATACATGGTGGAGCCCACAAAGCCGAAATACTGGTCGATGGGGATACCCCAGGTGTCATTCTGGCCGTTGCCGTCCGGATCGTTGAAGGTGAAGGCCCGGGCGATTTCCAGCAGATCATCCAGGGTTTCCGGCTCCGGCGTACCCAGTTTGTTCATCCAGTCGGTGCGGATAAAGACCACCGGCGTCCGGTTGAGAGCGTCCTCGGGGGCCGGGCAGCCGTAAATCCTGCCGTCCACGGTAACCGGTTTGTACTGCACCCCGTTGTTGAAGCCCATAATTTCCTTGAGAGAATCGGTGGCGTATTGCTCTATGTATTCCTCCAGGGGCTGCACCATATCGTTTTTGATGAGCTCGCTGGCCAGGGCCAGGTTGTCGGTATAAAACACGTCGGGCAGGGAATTGGTGGACATGGCCAGGTTGAGCTGGGCCCACAGATCCATCAGAGGGACGGTAAAGGCGGCGTCCCACTGGACGTTCAGCTTCTCCCGAATGGTCTTGGTGATGAAATTGTCGGTGAGGCTTTCACCCTCGACATAATTGATGCCGTCCCAGATGACAGCCGGATAGGTGATGTGCACCGTCTCCTCATAAGGCGCCAGAGGGCCGCTGGTGGCGATGGGGCCGCTCCCGGAGGCGCTCCCCTGGCTGGAGCCGCTGGAGGCAGGGGTTTTGTTACAGCCCGTCAGCGCGAGCAGCACGGCGGCTGCCGCCGACAGGCACCGGATTGCGGGTTTTCTCTTCATGCATAATCCTCCTAAAAAAATAGAATAAAACCGCTGCTGTTTCCTGACCAACTTCACCAAAATTATCTTCTGTGGTTTTATTATAGCATGGATAAATTCGTAAAAGTGGCTGATATTTTTTGGAAATCACAAATATTTGGCAGGTTTTTCATCCGATTTGTGCCGGTTTCTATACGCTTTGCCGAATAAACCCTCTCGCTATATTGATAAAATATGCAAAAATGGCCGAATGACCAAAAGGCTGCGTTTTTCTCTCCACGTTATAGCCGGGGGGCCGTCGGCAACCCGGCGGTTCCCCATTTCCC
>CAKTXU010000060.1 GCA_934630995.1 uncultured Eubacteriales bacterium | reverse complement strand
AAACCGTCCTGCGCGTTGGGCGTGTAGACCGTAACCAAGTAAAAGGCCGGAAATTCGAGGGTTATCAGGCGTCCTTCCTGATCGTGCTCCTTAAGCCCCATTCCATATTGAACGGAAAGGGGGGGAATCCGGCTGAACACGGCTGTGCCGGAATACCCTTTTTTTTGCGCGTAGTTCCAATACTGGGTGTAACCTGGAAGCTCCAGCGATACCTGTCCCTCTTGCAGCTTCGTCTCCTGCAGACAGAACACGTCGGCGTCCTGCGCTTTGAAAAAGTCCGCAAAGCCTTTTCCCAAACATGCGCGGAGCCCATTGACATTCCATGAAATCAGCTTCATATTAACATCCATTCTTTTTCCGGGTCATAATAACCCGATTAGGTTGACAGCGAGCGAACCGAATTGATAAACCATAAAGGAAACAATCCAGGCCACGCCGGTTTGAAAAGCCACGGTTCCCACCGCCCACTTAAGGGAGTTCATCTCCCTTCGCATGGCCGAAAAGGCCGCGACACAGGGCATATAGAGCAGTACAAAGACTAGAAATGACAAGGCGGAGACGGGTGTGAATACACCCTGCAGCACGGTGGTCATCGCCTCATTGACTGGATTGAAAAGGATGGTCATGGTGCTGACCACCGCCTCCTTGGCGATGAGCCCGGCCACAAGGGACACCGCCGCCTGCCAGAACCCGAAGCCCAGAGGCGCGAACAGCGGGGCAATGAATTTGCCCATAGATGCCAGCAGGCTCTCCCCTGCTTGCTCGGGTGTCAGCATCTGGAATTGCCCATTAAAGGACTGCAAAAACCAGATGACGATGGACGCGCCCAGCAATATGGTCCCCGCCCGGACGGCAAAATCCTTAATCCGTTCAAACAAATGCATCCAGAGAGTCTTAATGGTGGGCAGTCGATAGGGAGGCAGCTCCATTACAAAGGGCGCATGCCCTCCCTTTAACACGGTTCTCTTGAGAATCATGGCGCAGATAATAGCTACGACAAGGCCTAAAATATAAATTCCAAAAATGACAAAGCCCTTATACTTGGGAAAAAAGGCGGCGATGAACAGGGCGTACACCGGCATTTTGGCCGAGCAGGACATAAAGGGAGTCAGCATGATGGTCATCCGGCGATCCCGTTCGTTTTCCAGCGTGCGTGCAGCCATAATACCGGGAACAGAGCAACCAAAGCCCATCAGCATGGGAACAAAGGAGCGCCCGGACAGGCCGGTTTTGTGCAGCATCTTGTCCATGATAAAGGCAGCCCTGGCCATATAACCGCTGTCCTCCAAAATAGACAGAAAAAAGAAAAGCAGCAGAATCTGCGGAAAAAAGGAGACGATGGAGCCGACGCCTTTGATGATGCCGTCGCATACCAGACTGACCGCCCAGGCCGACGCGTTCAGAGCTTCCAGTCCCGATCTGACCCAAGGGGTGAAATGATCGGTGATGAGGCCGTCCAGTCCGTCTGTCATCCAGCTGCCCAGAGGCCCGAAGGTGATGAAAAACACAAGCAGCATGATACCCGCAAACAGGGGCAGGGCGAGGTATTTATTGGTGGCGATGCGGTCTATCTTATCCGACAGGGTCAGATCCCCCGGGGATTTGAGATGGGTCACACACTGCGCGCAAATTTGACAGATGAATTTATATTTCTGATCCGCTATGATCATATCCCGCTCACCGTAACGCGATTCCAGCGAACGGATGATCTCATCGATAAGGTGCGCTTCTCCGTCAGTCAGCTCCAGCGCTTCGATGGTCGGGGTGTCGTCATCGATGATTTTCACGGCGGACCAGCGGAGGGCCATGCCCTTTTTCATACATTTTGGCTCGATAATATCTTCGATACGGAGAATGGCCTCCATGATTGGCGCAGCATAGATGTCGTCGATAACATGGGTGGAGAGATATTCGTTGCTGTGGTGTTCCCGCCGTTCATGTAGCTGATGCAGAACATAGGGACTACCTCCATAGCGTTTGTCCGCCCGTTCGGCAAGACGCTGCTCATCAAAGTCCGACAGGGTCCCCCCTATCCGTTCGGCCCCGTCGTGGTGGGCGCGTTCCACCAGTTCCTTTATCCCCTGCCCTCGGCTGGCGGAAATCGGCACCACCGGCAGGCCGAGCAGATGCTCCATTTTTTGTATATCGATGACCACACCCTGCCCTTTGAGCATGTCCATCATATTGAGTGCAATGACCATGGGTCTGCCCAGCTCCGCCAGCTGCAGGGTCAAATAAAGATTGCGCTCGAGATTGGTGGCGTCCACAACGTCCAGGATCACATCCGGTTTTTCATCCAGGACGAAATTCCGCGCCACCATTTCTTCCGCCGAATACGGCGACAGCGAATATATACCCGGAAGATCCACGACCGTCACGTCTCCGCCGTGGGATTTGAGCTGTCCCGCCTTCTTCTCCACGGTAACGCCCGGCCAATTTCCCACATACTGGCTGGAGCCGGTCAGTTCATTAAACAGCGTGGTTTTTCCGCAATTGGGATTGCCTGTCAGGGCGTATGTACGCTTCACCTGGACGCCGCCCCTTCCGTTTCCACCGTGATTTCCCGCGCCTCGGAGCGGCGGATGCTGAGCTCATAGCCCCGCACGTTGATTTCCAGGGGATCACCCATAGGCGCCGCCTTGCGCATGATAATCACAGCACCCGGCGTGATGCCCATATCAATGATGCGGCGGCGCAGCGCCCCGGAGCAGCCCAGCCCGATAACGACGGCCTGCTCCCCGATCTTCATTTCATTCACCGTTTTCTGCATGTGAATCTTCCTATCTCCTGGATTCTTATCAGCGTCTCTATCTTATCACACTCCGGCGGGCGGCGCAACCTCCGCCTTCATGGAAAAAGACCTCCAGACGTAGGAATTCCTATGACTGGAGGCCGCTATCACCCTCGTTTAAACAGAATCAGCAGGCTGAGATAGATACATACCACCAAAAGACTGATATTATAGCCGCTGACGGCAAGCATATAAAATCCGGCAGCAAACAGGGGCAGTATTGTGAAGACGGAGATGAGGAAAACAAGCCGTTCCGCCCGCTCCTCCTCCAAACGCATGGCAAGCAGAGACAATAGCGCCTGTCCGCCATCCAGCGGTTCAATCGGCAGCAGATTGAAAAAAGCCAGCGAGGCATGAACAGCCGCTGGTATCGTCAGGCCGGATGTGGCCACCAGTAAAATGCAGCTGCCCAGGTTGACCAGGGGCCCCGCCAATGACACCAAAATGTTCTTTCCATAGCTGAGCGGTGTGTGCGGCTCCTGCTCCACCCGGATGCCGAATATTCCGACCTCGACGCGGGAAGGCCGGGCGCTAAAGGCCAGCAGGGCCGCGAAATGGCCGGCTTCATGCATGGCTGAGGCGGCAAGGCACCAGATGGACATACCGCTCTTGTCCATAACCAGCAGCACCACGACCAGCGCCGGGAAAAGCAGGCTCAGGCGGATAGCCGTTCCTCTCCATTGCATCTCTATCATAGGCGCACCACGCCTTCAATATGCCCGTTCCCCATAGGGTTCAGTATTTGTCTGCCGGGAGCAGAGGTAGGGGATCGTAGGCGATGCCATCCACCAAGGCTTCAATATGCAAGTGATTGCCGGTGGAATCACCTGTGGACCCCACCCGGGCGACAATCTCCCCTGCCCGGATGATCATCCCCTCCTCCACCAGGATTTCAGAGCAATGGGCATATAGAATTTCGATGCCGTCGCCGTGCGATATCCGCACATAGTTGCCGTAGCTGCCGCCGGAGCCGGTGGCGGCTACTACACCGTAGTACATGGCGGATACGGGGCTCCCGGCAGGCGCGCCGATATCGACGCCCTTATGAAAGCTCTCTCCACCTTTTGTCGGATTCTCCCGATAGCCGAAATATGAGGTTATCTTTCCATCGGTGAGCGGCAGAACCGCTGCACGATTGGTCTTTAAGGGGGCAAAGGTAGCGCCCTCCGGCGCAAAAAAGACCTTTTTTTCTGTCACGGAGATATCTTGTCCGCCCACTGCTGCCACGGAGCTCTCCGGGCTCCCCGTGGATTCCGGAGCACTGGCAGCGCTTTCAGCACTGCCGGAGGACTCCGGCTCCCCTGTTTGGGAAGCCGGAGCATCCGACGACTCTCCGGATGACGAGTCGCCGCCGAACAGTGCCGCAATCGTTGCCGCAATGGAGTTGTTCATAATGGATTCGTTGAAACTCTGCCGCAGCTGGGAAAAGGCGTCGCCGCCTACCAGACGCATCAGCAAGGCGATAATCAGAACAATGGCGCAGGAAATACTTTGCACGGCTAGCAGCTTCATACCCGAGGACGAAGCCTTCCGCTCCGTCCTCGGGGAATGCTGCCTGTGCGTGCGATATGGTCTTTCCTCTGGCATTTTCGTCATTCCTTTCCGGAACGGAGCTAACCTGCAGAATCACACGATGATACAGATGAGTCCGCTGCATCCCTCGTTGATAATCCGTTCCACCGTTTCCTTCAGCTTTAGACGCGCGTCGCCCGGCATGCGATAGAGCTTGTTATGCAGCCCCTCGTTGACCAGACCATACAGAGAGGTACCGAAGATATTGGATTCCCAAATTTTTGAGGGATTCTCCTCAAATTCACGCAGCAGATAGCTCACCAGCTCCTCCGACTGCTTCTCGGAACCCACGATGGGGGAAACCTCCGTGGTGATGTTGGCTTTGAGCATGTGGATGGAGGGCGCTTCCGCCTTCAAACGGATGCCGTAGCGGCCGCTCTGCTTGATGATTTCGGGCTCCTCCAGCGTCATCTCCTCCAGATCGGGCATGACGATACCGTAGCCGGTGGCCTCCACCTCGTCCATGGCGTTTTTGATTTTATCATACCGTTTTTTGACCTCGGCCAGTTCCATCATCGTCGCCATCAGGGCTGCCTCATCCGCAATGGGAAGGCCGGTCGTTTCACCCAGCACCTGGTAGAACAGCCCGGGCTTGATGCTGACGCAAATGGAGGCGCTTCCTTTCCCCAGCTCAATGGCCGCGAGTCGTGCGTTATCGACGTATTCGCAGGCAATGATGTCTCCCGTCATGGCGGAGACGTGACTGATTTTGGTGGCACTGGCCGCTGCAGCCCGGATGGAGTCGAAGATAGTCTTACGGATGGGGTGGTTCTTGTCAAGGCTGGTGAGCCATTTGGGCAGCTCGACGCCGATTTCCCTGACTGGGAACTCGAAGAGAACCTTTTCAAGGATACGGCGGATTTCCGCCTCGTCCATTTCAAGGCAGTTCACCGGACAGACGGGAACGCCGTATTTGCTTTCCAGATCCGCGCTCATCTGCAAAACGGCAGAGCTGGTGGGATTCATCGTATTGAGGATGACGACAAAGGGCTTGTTTATCTCTCTGAGCTCATTGACGACACGCTCTTCCGCTTCCTCATATTCCTCCCGCGGAATCTCCGTGATGCTGCCGTCGGTGGTGACAACCAGACCGATGGTGGAATGCTCCGTGATGACCTTCCGCGTACCGATTTCCGCCGCCATATTGAAGGGAATTTCCTCTTCATACCAAGGCGTTTTTACCATCCTGGGTGCATTGTTTTCTATGTAGCCCAGAGAGGATGGCACGATATAGCCGACGCAGTCGATGAGCCGGACATTCATAGTGGCCGTACCATCTACCGTGATGGTGACCGCATCCTCCGGAATAAACTTGGGCTCGGTGGTCATGATGGTCCTGCCTGCGGAGGACTGGGGCAGCTCATCGGTGGCGCGCTCCCTTTTATACCCGCTCTCAATATTGGGAATCACCAGCGTATCCATAAACCGCTTGATGAAGGTGGATTTACCTGTGCGGACAGGACCCACCACGCCCACATAGATATCGCCGTTGGTTCGTTTGGCGATGGTATCGTAAATGCTTGCTCCTTCCATGTTCCTTCCCCCTCTCAGCATAACGGCACAAGCAGCATGGAGTCATTCGGCAGGACATCAGACTGCAGCCCGTTTTCTTCCATAACCGCCTCAACCGAGGTATGGCAGTTTTTCGCGATTTCCCAAAGGGATTCTCCGCCCGAGGCAAAATAAATCTTCAGCGCCGCCTTCTCCTCCGGGAAACCGGCGTTTTCGTCCGCCGTGACGCCCGTTACGGCCATACAGCCATCCGACACATAGCAGCAGCGGCACACAGCCAGTTCCACACGGATTTCTACCTTACTGCCCATGACCGTGTACTCCGCGCCCAGAGCCTGGATGGAGGCCGTCATTTCCTGACAGGGCTCATCGTATTCCAATGTGAACCCGCCGGTTCTCTCATAATAGGAAACCACTCCGGCATTGTCCTTGGCCAGCATGGCTATCATCAGCTTGCCGTCGATATAGCTTTTACCGTCCACACAGCGCTGGGCGGAAGGAAACGCCTCGCACCAGATATCCACCACTTCGGCAACCCCTTCGGGCGGCAAATCCAGGGATTCCTTGACCACAGCCGTATCCCGGCGAATCCCCACCAGATGAGCGGTATCCAGACGTTTGGTTTCCAGCCTCAGCGGGCAGTAGGCGGAATAGGCATCGGTCACGACCTCGCAGGCTGCCGTGCGATAGCACTGCACCAGGGCCAGCACCTTGATATTGACGGACAGCAGGGTGCTTTCTCCGCTTTGGTTGACGGTGATATGGACATCACTGGAGAGGACCTCCAGCTCCACATCGCACAGCCATTCGTCGTTCAGTCCATCCACATCGATAATTTGGCTGAAGGGCACCTCATGGCGAACCTGCTCCATCGTCCCCGCCGCAATGTCGCTAACATACAGGTTTTTGAGCAGTAAATCACCTTTAACAATGACCTTGTTGGCCAGTATTTTGCACTCGGTCAGATGGGGTACCGCGTCGCCGCGGATCAGCGCTTCCGCCGGGGCTTTCCCCGTTCCCAGCTCCAGTACCTCGCTGATGGTGAAAGGTTTTTCGGCCGAAGCCGCCGGAACCGTAAAGGAAACGGCGCTTTTCCGGCTGTAAAGTTTATCGCCTTTAAGATCAGATACGATATCGCTGGTCCCTTCAGCGGTAATTTTCAGCTTGACGGTAAAGGCGCCGTGACTATCCAGCCGGCGGGGACTGGGAGCGCGGCAGTTGACATAATCGGTTTTCGCCGTCACCTGAATGCAGGCATTCACGCCCACGTTTTTGACGGCGAAGGTGCTGGTAAACGGCTGGCTGAATTCGCAGCAGCGCACGCATTTTCGACCCTCGTCCAGATACATCACCCGGATAAGGGCCAGACCGTCCACGATCATCCGATCACCGCTGAGCTGTTTCGACTGCACGACCGGCTTCAGCGTGCATTTGAGCACGGCCGCGATATCCGGACAATAATCGGGCAGGACGAAATCACAGTCAACCGGGCGTTCGTCGAAATCATCAAACAAGGTTTCGACGACGGAAACGGCCCTGTTCATTACCTTTAGGTCCATGAATACACCTCTCCTTTATGCTGTCGATGCCTATTATCTAACACAGATATATTCGACCTGTCCGCAAAGTATACCGCCGTTACTCACTATTTTTGCAAAAAGAACCCTCCGCCGGATATCGGCGGAGGGCTGCAGGATGTTTTATCAATCTATGTAATTTTCTTTCTTGATGCCGAAAATACGGCGCAGGATACCGCTGAACATTTTCGGACTCTTAACGATGACGATTTTCATATGGCAGCCTCCTTCAATTTTTGAGCCGTGAACAGCCCATGACCACCAGGGCGGCCGCAGCCAATACAAGCATCAGCTTCGGCGGGCAGATCATGGCCACCAGCAGCCCCGCGCCGAATGCGGCAGCACAGCTGCCTATCCCGCTTTTACGCCTCATAAAAAAACACCGTCCTTATGCTTGATTGGAGCACGGCTTTCCCATGTCTCACTATCAGCATATTCGGAAACGGTGCAAGTGGTGTCAATCTTTTGATAGAAAAAAGAGTAAAAATCCTTTTTTAAAGGAAAATCCCAGTGGTTTTGCCATAAATTCGTTGCTGACGCCCAATGAGGTTTCCATGGACAAAATAGCGTCGTTCAGCGGATAAACCGCATTTTGCAGGGTAATTCCCTCTGCGGGGCCTCCGTAAGGGATTAGGGAGAAATGACAGGACTGCGACGGAATCTCATAATTTCCCGGGGAATAGAGCCGGACCAGTGTATGCTCGTCCCCTATCCAGCCGACGGCACCGCGATTGTGCAAATATTGCAGCACAGCGATATTCGCCAGGGTATGATCCAGTCTTCCGCCAGTGCCGCCAAGAATGAGAAACTCGCGAAAGCCCTTGTCCAGCGCCAGGCTGGCGGCCGCCATAGTATCGGTGAAGTCCTTTTCCACCGGCAAACGCAAGAGCTCTGCACCGGCGGCTTCTGCGTCCTCTCTTCGCCCGGAGTCGAAATCCGCCGCCACGGCGGCGGGAGT
>CAKTXU010000059.1 GCA_934630995.1 uncultured Eubacteriales bacterium | reverse complement strand
GAAATAGGCTGTGTCCAGGGCGGAGAGTATGAAAAATACCTCCAGGCCATGGTTGCCGCCGAGGACAAGCTCAAGGAGAGGCTGGGAAAAAAGGCATTCAAGCTTCTCAAAGAGTATGCCGATAACCAAAAGAAGGCCGCCGACATCACCGCCATGGAGATGTTCATCAAGGGCTTCCGCCTGGGCGCCCTCTTCGAACGGGACATCCAGAGCACCGACACCGAATTTCCCTCCCTCTTTTAAAGCGTATCAAATTCTCCGCCGTCTGTTTCAGCCGCCCGCGGACACCCTCTCTCAGCGCCCACGGAGCGCCCAACCAGGGGATTTCGCGTTTCCTCCTTGAATCGGCCGGTACCCTATGATAAAATGAAAGGCAATGCAGCCATTCCTCACTGATCAAACGCTATTACTCATGAAAAAGGTGCTTGGCCGATGAAAAAAAGCCCTCTTGTGGCGCCCGTCGTCAAATGGGCCGGGGGAAAACGACAGCTTCTGGATGAGCTGTGTCCCCTGCTTCCAAAGCGGATATCCTCCTACTGCGAGCCCTTTGTGGGAGGCGGGGCGATGCTGTTTCGTCTCCAGCCCGCCGCCGCCCGGGTCAATGATATCAACGAAGAGCTCATCCGCCTCTACGAGGTTATCCGCGACGATGTGGAGGGGCTGATAGCGGCGCTGTCCGTTCATAAAAACGAGGAGGCGTACTACTACGCCGTAAGGGATTGGGACCGGGATCCGGCGCGTTACGCCGCCCTGCCCGCCGTAGAAAAGGCGGCCCGGCTTCTCTATCTCAATAAAACCTGCTACAACGGCCTATTCCGGGTCAACAGCGCCGGGGCCTTCAATACCCCCTTCGGACGGTATAAGAACCCCACCATCGTCAACGCGGATACCCTGCGGGCGGTGAGCCGCTATTTTAACGCGGCCCGGATACTTTTCTCCTGCCGGGATTACGCGGAGGTCCTCGCCGAGACGGAGCGGGGAACCTTCGTCTATCTGGATCCCCCCTACGACCCCGTGTCCCCGACGGCGAATTTCACCTCCTATGCCAGGGGCGGCTTCGGCCGGGACGATCAAATCCGTCTGCGGGAATGCTGCGATGAGCTGAACCGCCGGGGTGTCCGCTTCATGCTGTCCAATTCCTCCACCCCCTTCATCCGGGAGCAGTATGCCGCCTATCATATCACCACCGTGAAGGCCATGCGGGCGGTCAACTCCGACGCCGCCGGACGGGGACAGGTGGACGAGGTGGTGGTGCGCAACTATGGCTGACAGGGCGATGAGCCAGAACGATGCGGCCTGGGAGGCCCTCTTCGAGCGCTACGGCATCGCGGAGCAAATCGAGGCCCGGGGCCGGTTCGTCATCTCCGCCGCCCGGATCAAGGAATACCGCGAGCCCAGGCTGATGGCGAAATTCGATCACTCGGTTAACCTTCCGCGGTTATTTTTGGATAGTGATCTGGCCATCCTCCCCATCTCTCGCGGGGAGTACGTCATCTCCCATTTCGCGGCCTATCATCCCTTCGAGCCCTCCGTCTCGAGCTTCGTCCGTGCTTCCCTGCCCGCTCATCTGCAGAGTCTGGACGCCGGGGCGATCCCCAGCGAGGCCATTGCCGTCAACTGCGCCTTGGCCGCGGGCATCCTCTCCGATTTTCTGGGGGAGGAAACCTTATATCCCACTGTTTCCGGCCGGATGGGCTCGGGCTCCTTCTCCTTTTCCATCCGCAATACCCATACCCGTACGGACGAACTTGTGGAGGTCAATAACGCCCAGATTGAAATCGACGCGGCCCTGGAGGGCCGGAACAGCCTTTGTCTGCTGGAGGCCAAGCGGGATCTGGCGGAGGATTTTCTGGTCCGTCAGCTCTATTATCCCTACCGCACCTGGATGGGGCGGGTCGCCAAGTCCGTCCGCCCCGTTTTCCTGGTCTATTCCAACGGCATTTTCTCCCTGCGCGAATACGCCTTCACGGATCCCGGGGCTTACCACTCCCTGGTGCTGGTGCGCCAGAAAAGCTATGCCATCGAGGAGACCGCCATCGGGCGGGAGGAGCTGATCGCCGTCCTGCGCGGCACACCCGCTGAACCGGAGCCGGAGCTGCCCTTCCCCCAGGCCGATGACTTCCACCGGGTCATCAATATCTGTGAGCTACTGGCCTCCCGTGAAATGGATCGGGAGGAGGTCACGGCAGAATACGCCTTCGACACCCGCCAGACCAATTATTACACGGATGCCGCCCGCTATCTCGGCCTAGTGGAAAAGCGCCGGGATGGACGCCGTCCGGTCTATTCCCTCAGCGAAACGGGCCGCGGGATTTTGCGGCTGGGCTACCGGCAGAGGCAGCTTGCCCTGTGCGGCCGCATTCTCCGCCACCGTCCCTTCCGGGAGGTATTGCACGCCGCTTTGGCCGCCGGGCGTATACCCGACCGCCGCGCCATCGTCGGCATCATGCTGGCGGAGCCTCTGTATGGGGTAGGCAGCCCCAGCACCTATGAGCGACGCGCCTCCACCGTGGCGGGCTGGGTGCATTGGATGCTCTCCCTTATCGAGACGGCAGGAGCCTGATTTTATCCGATTTCATATTGATCCTTGAGAGGCTCCTCTCCTGTTAAAGCTGGTTGCGTTTATACAAAAGGCGTCAACACGCGAGGTGTTGACGCCTTTTTAACTTAATCGTCCTTTTCCACCTTGTATTTCAGTATCTCGCCGCTGGCGGCGTCCACGTCGCATTCGTACTCCATGTCGCCGCATTTGAATTCAATTTCATAGATCAACCTGCCGTCGTCCTCGTCCAGCTTCAGCTCCAGACCGGTCACGGCGGAGGCCTGCACGCCCGCCCGCTTAAAGGCTGCTTCCCTGGCCGCCGCATCTCCTATCAGAGGGGCACCGGGCGCGCTGGATGCCGGCTTCCTTCCGGCGTCGTCTTCCTCGGCCTTAAATTTGAGTATCGCGCCGGTGGAAGCGTCCACATCGCATTCATACTCCATGCCGCCCGCCTTGAACTCTATCTCATATTTAGAAACGCCGTCGTTCCTGTCCAGTTCAATCTCCAGACCCGTGACATCGGCTTCCTTCACCCCGGCGCGCTTAAAAGCCACCCGTTTTGCTTCCTGCTCGTTGACGGAGGGCGGCTGCGGCGCCGGATCGGCTTTCCCGTCGTCGTCCGTCTCGGTCTTGTATTTGACCACCTCTCCCGATCGGGCATCCACGTCACACTCATGCTCCACATTGCCCGCCAGGAACTCCACCTCATACACCATCCGGCCGTCCTCGCAGTCCAGCTCCACTTCCAGCTTTCTGGCATCCGTCTCTGCCACACCGGCTTTCGCCAGGGCGATTTCCTTGGCTCTGTCCGCGCCGATATAGGCCTTATCGCTGGCAGTGCCGACGGCGGTGACGTTCTCAAGTGTCGTTTTTCTGTTTTCTGCGAGGAGGTTGAGCTCATTGATGGTCAGCCCCGCCAGGGAGGCAAAGGTGTAGGCCGGATTGCTCCGCACCAGGCGCTGCACCAGAGAGGCCTTCCCTAGAGACAAGCCATACTCGTCGGCCAAGACCCGCAGTTCAGCGTCCTCTGCGACCGTTTGGCTGAGAATGGCGGGCTCTGACCCCCGCCCTGCCAGGAGGGTGCGGACCTCCTCCGTCAGCTTCTGCTGAAGAGCCGCTCCCATTTCTCCGCCGCCTTCCACCGAAATAAGCAGGGAATTCGCCAATTCATCCAGATAGCCGTGCTGCAGCAGGGAGCCGACGATGGCATTGGTAGCGACCTTCAGCTCCGCTCCTTTGAGATCCATCCCCTCCAATATGGCGGCGGCATCCTCGTTGCGCGCCTCGGCCTTGACCACCCGTTCTTTTCGGTTGATGGTCAGCTCAATGCTGGGGTTGACATCAAAGGCGATGACCGCTTCCGGGCGGTTGGACGCTGCCAGCAGACCGGCTGTGCCGAGTCCTCCCGCCGCCAGAGCCAGCACCGCGGCTACCGAAACCGCCGCCGCAATCCATTTTTTCCGCTTTTCAGCCGGTCTCTCCAGCGGCACCACCTTGCCGTTCTGGCTGCCGCAGCCGGCCATCACCTGGTTCAGTACATCGGGGGTTTCGCTTTCCACCGCTCTCCTGAGTCGGTTTTCTATTTCGTTGTTCTTCGGATTCATATGGTTTCCTCCTTCAGAATCGTCCGCAGCTTTTTCAGCGCCCGTTGATACTTCGACAGGACGGTAGGCAGGGGAAGGGTCAGCAGGGCCGCAGTTTCGCGATGCCGGAAGCCGGCCACGGCGTGGAGCATCACAATTTGACGCTCCTCGTCGGACAGACGCTCCATAGCCGCCCGGAGAACCGCCTTGTCCTCCAGCCCCCGAGGAGTGCTATGGTCTTCCAGCCGTTCCCACTCCTCCTGCGGCAAATCGAGAGTTTTGCGCTCCTCCCGCAGCTTCATCAGGGCCAGATTGCGCGCAACGGTGAAAAGCCATGCCAGCGGTTTTCCTGACGGCCGATAGGACGCCGCATTCGTCCAAACACGGGTATAGGTGTCCTGCAGTACATCCTCCGCGTCCTGGGCGTTTTTACAAATTGACAGCGCAAAGCCGTAAATCATCACCCGGGTTTGCTCATAGAGAAGAGCCAGTGCTTCCCGTTCCCCTTCGGCAATCCGGGCAAGACACCCCTCCAAAACCGCGGGGGTTCCGTTTGCTGCGTCCATGCATCCAACCTCCTGTCACTTGAATAATGCGCAAAGCAGCATTTTTATTGCACGGAAATACAAATTATATTTTAACTTGAACTACCCAAATGCATTAAACCTTGAAAGCCGTTGCAATACTGACTTTTCCGCCCATTAAGGCGCTGGGAATTACATTGATTTTGACACTTTGGCGCCAAAATGGTGTCCTAATTTCATACGGCGTCATAAAACAATACAAACAGTTGCAAGAATATATCATCGTCTTAGAGGACGAAAGCACTCGTTGTTTTCTCCCTCTTGTACGCCAAATAAGCGGAGACTATTGTTAACGGCAGGCGTAGCCTGTTCATCTTGACCGTTGACGAGTGTCAATGCCTGTGCTACTTTGTAACAGCAAAATGATGATAGATAAATTCGCAGCTTTGTGCTATTATCGTAGAAATTGACAGATCGAAATTTGTGAGGAAAGCATAAAATGAATAGATTTGAATTAGAAGCGTATATCGCTGAAACTTATAATGCAGAGAAGGATTGTCCCTGGATAAAGTATCCTAATTATGAAGTTTTTCGTCATAACAACAATCAAAAATGGTTTGCCGTAATTATGGATGTACCCAAAGAGAAATTAGGATTACAGGGCGATAGCCTTTTGGATGTTGTAAATCTCAAATGTGATTCCATCACGATAGGTTCGTTACGCTCAGAATCTGGCTTTTTTCCTGCATATCATATGAACAAAGAACGTTGGATAACGGTTGCTTTAGATGGCAGCGTATCTGATGATATGATAAAAATGCTTCTTGACATGAGTTTTAAAACGACTGCTAAAACAATTAAGAAACGCAAGATTTCAACAGATAAGTAATAAACTGTAATTTGTAAGGGTTTGAAATTATTCCAACAAGCATTATGCAGGGTAAAATACGGAATTGGGTACCCGCTTCCTATGTTGTGCTTGTTACAGATCTTTCACAGTCTTTTTTCCGTGTAGGTTTTACGGAATGGAAAGACAACTCAACAGCAAACCGCGGTTTATGTTGTGGGGAATGTTACGCAGTTCAAGGCCAATTTTATACAAAAAGTATAAGCTCTTTGCCACTTGGAAATCAACCCTACAAAGTCTTTATTTTAATGCCTGTTCTATTTCTACCTTGTAACATAACAGAAATAACAATTGGGACTACATATCTTTTATAAACGCTGTATGGTGTTGCAGATAGAATTTCAGTAGCGCCAAAATGGTGCCTACCTTGCAAAAACACCTTATACAGAGATACATAGAGACATATGACTTACCTTTATTTTAAGCCGTTTTTGCGTGATTGTAGAAACACCTACAGAAAGTTATTAAGGATTTTCCGTCTATAAAATCAATAAAAAAATTTGTTTTTCTTTACTGCAGCATGTTCCTCTGCCGGTTGCCAACCCATACATACCATCAGCAGGGCCGCTATCACACAGATGGGCGGAAAGGATACTTCTCACGTAAAAAATACCGGCGCCGCGAAAGCAGCGCCGGTATTTTTCAATTGCTGGCTTATGCAAATCGCCGGGCGCCCACATACCGGCTGGCAAAATACTCGAAGCTCATATTCTGTATCTTGGTGGGGGAGTCGGGGTTATTGCTGGCTACAAACTGGCCGTTGCCGATATAAATGCCCGCGTATTCGACTGCGCCAGCCGTCTCAACAGAAAAGAACACCACATCACCCTGCTTGAGGTCGGCCTTTTCCACCGCGGTGCCCGCGGCGTACATATCGGTCGTCTTTCTGGGAATGGACACGCCCTTTTCCTTAAAGCAATAATAGATGAGGCCCGAGTTGTCGAATTCCGCCGGGCCGGCGGCGCCGAATTTATAGGGGGTACCCACCAGGGTCTGGGCCAGCGCGGCAATCTCCCCGCCTTGGCTCCCGTCGGAGGGCTGGGTGGGCTGCGTCGTCGGCTGGGTGGTGGGCCCTTCCGTGGGCGGTGTGGTGGTAGGTTCCGTCGTCGGCGCGGTGGTGGTGTTATCCGGCGCTGTTGTGGTGGTTTCGTCCTTTGGCGCGGTGGTATCCGGTGCCTTGGTGGTATCGGCGGGCTTGCTGTCCACCGAAGAGGTTCCGCCGGACGAGGCCGGATCCTTCGAGTCACAGCCTGCCAGGACCGTCAGACAAAACAGGCTGACCACCGTCAAACCCAAAACGAGCATTCTGTGTGCCAATTTCCCTTTCATATCTATCCATCCTTCCATGTTTGCTTCTGAACACATTGTATGGCCTGCCGCTTTCAAAAGCAATGACAGGCCGGTTACAATTTCATTACAGATTTTTAAACACTTATTCGACAAAAAAACAGATTTGTAACAAATTTGCGGAAAGGCCTTGCATTTATTCCCCAAGTTGTGTAGGATATTGTTATGCCGCTTTAAACCGCAACGGTTTAAATGGATAAAGCAAACAAGACGAGAGGTGTCGGCATGGGTAGAGAAACCGTGATTTGGCTGACCATCGGCGCATACATTCTGTTTATGCTCCTCATCGGCCTGTTGGGCAAGCGCAGCTCCCGCAGCATCAGTGAATTCACCGTGGGCGGCCGCAGCGCAGGGGCCTGGATGTCCGCGCTGTCCTACGGCACGGCTTATTTTTCCGCCGTCATGTTCATCGGTTATGCCGGAAGCACCGGCTGGAAATATGGGATCTGGGGTGTCCTTCCCGGTATCGGCAATGCGATTTTCGGTTCCCTGCTAGCCTGGCTGGTTCTGGCCCGGCGCACCAGGGAAACCACCAGGCGGCTGGAAATCAAGTCCATGCCCCAGTTCTTTGAGCAGCGGTTCGGCAGCGATAAGATGAAGCTGTTTGCCGTGGCGGTCATCTTCATTTTCCTGCTTCCTTATTCGGCATCGGTATATAAGGGCCTGACCAGCGTCTGTGCGGTGCTGCTGAAAGTGGACGAACAGGTCTGTATGATCGTCATCGCCGTGGCGGCGGCCCTGGTGGTGGTCTTAGGCGGCTACGCGGCCACCCTGAAGGCGGACTTCGTGCAGGGGCTCATCATGCTTGTGGGCATCGTGGCCCTTATCGTGGCCGTCGTCCGCTGTGAGCAGGTGGGAGGACTGTCGGCCGGGCTGTCGGCTATCAGGGAAAAAACCGAGGCGCTTCACCTGACGGCGGCGGATCACCTGGGCCTGTGGGCAACGATGCTGATGACCTCCTTCGGCACCTGGGGCCTACCCCAGATGATTCATAAATATTATGGTATCCGGGACGACAAGGAGGTCCGCCGGGGAACGGTCATTTCCACCCTCTTTGCTCTGGTGGTGGCCGGGGGCGGCTATTTCATCGGCTCCCTCTCCCGCCTTTTCTACTCCTCCCTGCCCGACACGCCCGCCGGGACACCGGGGGGTACCGATTACCTGATTCCCAACATGCTGGCGAGCGCGGGGCTGCCCAACGTACTGCTGGGGGTGGTGCTGGTCCTTCTCATCGCGGCGTCGGTGTCCACCCTCTCCTCCATCACCATCACCGCTTCCTCCACCCTGACCATGGATCTGCTGCGGGCCAAATTCTTCCGCCGAATGGACGAGATGAGGGCCGCCGTGGTGACCAAGGGCGTTTGCTTCCTTTTTATTATTCTCTCCTATGTCATTGCCAACACCAAAACGCCCATCCTCGATATGATGTCCTATTCCTGGGGAGTGATCTCCGGCAGCTTTCTGGCTCCCTACGCCATCTCCCTCTACTGGAAGGGAATCAACCGGGCGGGTGCCTGGGCCG
>CAKTXU010000058.1 GCA_934630995.1 uncultured Eubacteriales bacterium | reverse complement strand
GGATATATACGTGGGCAAGGGGCTGATTCCCCGCCTGCCGGAATACATCGCCCGACGGGGTCTGGGAACACACTGCGTGGTGGTCTGCGATGAAAACACTTACAAAGTCGCCGGGGAACAGGTGTATCAGGTGCTGAAAAATGCCGGTTACGACGCGATTTTGCTGAAATTTGTCCGCGAAGGCGAACTGGTGCCCGACGAGCTCACCATCGGCGAACTGCTTTTGACCATTCAGCCGGAAACGGAATTCCTGAAACGTCTGATACCATTCCCGGTCCCAATGGGTTCCCGATAACAAAAAAATATGCAACGGCGGCACGGTGACTCCCTCTTTTCGAGATAATTTCATCCCAAACAATTGGGAGTGACCATGAGATGATACTGGTTGAAATGGCCCATCCATCGGTTCTCAATTGCTTCCCGTCCATCAAAGGTCAGACGGTCGGGCTCAAGCTCCTCAATCCGGCCGATCTCACCGCGCGCATACGCGCCGACCCTTACGGCGGCGGTCTTCAGACGCGCCTCCAGGCCGCCGTAGCGCAGGTCGAGCACCTCCCAGCCAAAGGGCTTATACAGCTTTGTCCATTCCCGCGCGTGCAGCGCGTGCAACCGCTCCACCGCAGCCAGCAGCGACGGCAGGACAGTCTCCGCCGCTTCTTTGAGAGCTGTGCGGTCTTCCGCGTCGTATGCCTCTTTCAGCCGCACGCCGAGCTTAGACTTAACCTCCAGAACCGCGCACAACTGGCTTATCAGCTCAAACAGGCCGCGGCACCGGGCGGGCAACGGCTTATCGAGCCGCGCCTCGAGGGCGTCCCGTATCCCGGCATAATACGCTTCCAACGGAAACGGCTCCGCATGGCGGTCGAAAAGACCGAGGAGCGGATCCTGCCACAGCAGGTACTTGGAAGGATTCTGCGGTTCCAGCGGCCTGAGTGAGGGATTGAGGCAGTCCAGTGAGCACAGCGCCGTCCAGGCATCCTCTTCAAGTCCCGTGAACAGCTGAATCCGCCGGGCCATATGGCTTTCGTCCGGAACAGCGGTATACATATGCTCCGCATACCGCGCCAGTCCCGGCAGCACCGACACATAATTGCATTCGCCGCCGTTGTCGTTCCAGATGCAGGCAAACACATCCCGCACCCCCTCGGCCTTACAGGCACGCATCGCCGCGTCGGCGGCCCGGATGGTATGGGGATAATTCTGCACCATCGCGCCCGTCCAGGTGCAGATGCCGCCGCCGAAAACCGGCGTTTGTCCCATCCTTTTGTGCCAGCCGATATAGGTGTGATAGAAATCCTCTTCCTGATGATAATAGTCCCAGTAAACCAGGTCGATTCCTTCCGGAATGCTTTGTATTGCCTCGCCCGGAATCTGTACATCGGGGTCGTAATACCCGCCGCCGTTAATGAAGAGACGGAAATACATATCGCCCCACATCATGGGTTTGAGCCCCAGGCTGTCGGTGATATCCTTGACCCGGCGGACATGGGCCTGCATCAGCTCAAAACGGGTGTGATAGCCGAATTTATCGAGATAGCGGCCCAGCCCTAGGGTATGGGCCTCGTCCATGCCGATATGGATTTTTCTGCTGCGCACCGCCGACGAAACCGATCGGATCATCCGGGCGAGCAGGTCATAGGTTTCCTCCTGTCCCACCAGGATCACCTCGGCGGTGTCGCGATACCGCTCGGATGAACCCCATTTGAGGAACTGCTCAAGATGCGCAAGGGTCTGAATGCAGGGAATCAGCTCCACTCCCAGGGAAGCGGCATAATCGTCCAGCTCCCGCAGCTGCGCCTGCGAATAGCGCCCCCGCAGATAGCCGAAGTAGGGTTCCCCCTCCACCTCGTAGGTATCCTCGGTATACAGCAGCAGGGTATTGAGCCCCATCACCGCCATCTGCCGCAGAAAATATTTTACCGCGTCCACCGTCATCACCGCATTGCGGGAGCAATCGAACATCGCGCCGCTGGTGTCAAAATGCCGTTCCTCTTCTGTGGAAAAGGTCTCCTCGCCGTTCTCCAGTGCACCCGCCAGCAGCCGCAATCCCCGCAGCAAAGCGGGAATATCCCGGTACCGCACCACTGCTTCCCCATTCTCCAGCCTAACTTGCAGGGCACAGTTCTCCATTTCGCACCTTTTCAGCCGTACTGGTACGCCGTCCGACGATGGGCTCAAGCCAAGCTCCCCGGCCGTCAGCCGGATGGCTGCATCCTCCGCCGCGCCGGCGCCGCTTACCTGTATATTCATGCGTTGTCCAATCCTTTCTGGTTCCGGCCGCGCCGGGGAATGTTTGTCTTCAAGCGGTGCGGTCATCCGCCCGTGCAAGTTCGATTCATCGCATACCAAGTATTGACCCAATGGATCGCCAGACCGTAGGACGGCAGCTCCTTAGCCTCCAAAGCCTTACGCAGTTTCCGCTGCTCAGCGGCATGGAACTCCGGCGAAAAGTTGGCGTAGGTGATAAACGCCTCTTCTCCCAGCGACTCCGGCGTACCGGTCTCGCAGCCGAGATTGATGGCACAGCCGTTGCGCCGCGCGGCCTCGATAAGGTAGGAGGCGATTGTCAGCTGATCGGCCGCATTGGCGCGGTAGGCCATGACGGTAATCGCCTGACAAACAGTGGTAACCACATCCCCCATGCGCACTTCCCGCCCATTCTCGTCCACCGCCACCTGACTGTCGTCGAACCAAGCGTTGACGTCCATCTCCAACCGCAGGCCGTACCGGTCGCACAGGTTCCGCGCATGCAGTAAGAAACGCCGCAGCTGAGAGCGATAGGTGAGATAATCGTCGGACATATCCGGCTCGATATCCAGATGCACCCCGTAAAACCGCCGGTCTGCGGGGACGGAGGCGTTAAACGCTGCGACGCCTTCGATATACGCGGTGATTTCAGGATATCCCCGGTCGTCCGCGAACCAGCTGAGCGCCTCCTTTCCGCCATGGCCCAGCAGGGCGCTCACACGCATACCCGCCGCCGTGCAGCGCCGGAGGAAGGAGGCTATATGCTCCAGCGACGCTTTCCCCGGCGTTTCCGGACTCCCCCAAGGCGGCAACCCCGCGGGGTTCACGGCAAGGTAGATTTCGCTGACATGCTCCTTGCGCAGCATGTCGAAGGCGGTTTCCATCGTCAGGCCGGTGGCGGAATCCGGCCGCACAAGCAAATCCGGATCCCACCACCAGGTACCCAGCGTCATGGCGTCGTTCTCCTGCCGCACGGCAAGCAGAGGGCCGGTGTAGTCGGTCTGTGTCACGTTGTTCTGTCCTCCTCGTTCGATTGGCGGAAAACGCCTTCAGGGCTTTTCGGTCATGATGGTATAAAAGGGAACCACATGGTGGAGCGCGATGCCGAAGGACGCACAGCCGGATTCGTCCAGCAGGGTGCGCAGCTTATTCTGCTGGTTGATGAGATAAGCAGCCCCCATGGGATAATAGGTGATGCTTCTCTCCCCCGGCGGCAGCCCGCTGGTGTCGCCCGTCTCCGCTCCCAGAAGCAGCTGACAGCCGTTCTTCGCGGCATAGCTCAGCTCCGGATCGCCCAGGTCATACTGCTCTTCGGCAGTGCGCCGGTAGGACATGAGCACCAGCTGACGGCACTGCTTGGTGAAAACATCCAGGATACTGACATACGCGCCGGTTTCATCGAAGGCTTTCCATTCCTCCTTGAGGAACGCGTTGACGTCAAAGGCCAGCTCCACCCCGTAATAATCGCAGTATTTTCGCATGCGGATCAGATAGTCGGCGCAGTCCTGCAGATTTGTCTGGAGCCCGTCGCCGCCCTTCTCCCAATCGGGCTCCAGGTCGATGTGCACCCCGTACAGCTTTTCATCATCGCCCGACGCGCGGGAATTGAAGTCCGCCACCAGACGCACCCACCGTTTCGTGGCGCGGTATTCCTGGGATTCGTCGTCCTTGCGCGCCCACTGGGTGTAGGCATTTTCCACCATCGTGGTGAGCATTGCCACCCGGATGCCGTATTTTGCGCATTTCTTGATGAAGCCGCGCAGTTCCCTCTCCCCGACGTATCCCTCCCGGAGCTCGCCGTTGGCTATCTGGGTTTCCAAATCCATATAATACTGCATACCGAGATAAATCTCTGTCACGCCGTTCTGGATGAGGGTGTCCAGCAGCATATCGCCGCTCATATCGCTGTCCGGCGAGGTGCCGTTGATCATGCGGCAGTCCCACACCCACATGCCCACAGCCGGCTGTCCCGCGCCGTCCGACTCCTTGCGAAAGGTGAGTTTTTCACCTTTATACAGACTGCCCGGCACAAAATTGGGATCGCCCGACGGAATGGGCGCGACGGAGAAGCCTTCCGGGATAACCAGCTTGTCGAGGGGCGGCGTTTCGATATCATAAGAGGGCTGGCCGCCCGGGCGCGACGGGGTCGCGGACGAGGTTCCGGAGGGAGACGGCGCGGCGCTGCCGGCCGCCTCCGATGCACCGGCGCCCGACTCCGCGCCGCTGGAAGCGTCCTTCTGTCCGCAGCCCGCCGGCAGCAGCAGCGCACCGGCAGCCGCAAGTGCCAGCAGTCGTTTGAGAATATTTCCGCTGGGTCGCTTCATATGTCCATTCCTTTCCTATCAGACAGGCCGCCTCAGCCCTTGCCGCCCTTTTTCTTTTTCACCGCTATCACGACGATGGCAACCACGGCCGCCACAGCAACCACCGCGCCCGCCGCTATGGCCGCGATGGTTCCCGCGGACAAGCCGGAGCCGTCCTTTGGCGCCGCTCCTGTGGAGGACGGATTCTGCGAGCTATTCGTGCCGGGAGCCGTTTCGCCGCTCTCCGAAGAGCCGGCCTGCGAGCTTTCAGGCGCCTTGGTGGGAGCCGTCGTAGGTGCGGTGGTCTCCTCTTTCGTCGGATAGGTTTCAGCACCAGCCTCCGCGCCCTCCACAAAGGCGAACTCCCGTATCGTCATCGATTCGCCGCCCAGATAGACGGCAATGTGCTGGAACTTATCAAAGCCCTCGTAGAAGAAATCCCCCGGATCCAATACCCCTTTATAGGTACCGCCCGGAATCGTCGCTTTCGCGTCCCCGGTGGCCTCGATGCCCAGTGCCTCCGCCAGGTACTTGGAAAAAAGGAATTCCTGCTGGCCGTTCGGGTACTCGTTTTCCTCCAGGCCACGAATAAATCCGATGTTGATGGTCACCTCGTCGCCGTCCACGGTGAAATCGTAGGCGATCATCTGGCCCTTATGATAGGTGTTTTTGAAATAGTTCACCGCGTTGCCGCCGGCCTGTGTCGCCAGGGACTTCAGCTTCCAGCCGTCCTCTACCTTCACCGGCGTCATGGTGCTCTCGGCGGACCATTCCTTGTCCGGCGCCGGCAGCATATCCCCGACCACCGTTTTCGCCGCTGCGGGCAGCACGCCCCACGCGCCGGCCACCGCCGCTGCCAGCAATCCACATATCCATCGTCTGCTCTTCATCCTATTCCCGCCTTTCCGGGCCGCGGAACCCCCGGCCCCCTTCGATTTGCCGGCGCCGGTTCGTGAAAACCGGCGCCGGTTTCAGGTTATCTCATTTTCTCTTCCGGCTGCATACAAGCGCGCCTGCCGCCACAGCCGCCAGCCCGGCTGCCGCAATGGGCAGCGCCGCGCCGGTTGTCGGGTTATCATCCTTGTTATCGTCCTTATCGATCCCCGCCTCCACGTTGGTGACAAAGGCCATCTCGCGGAGGGTCAGGCTGGTACCGACCATATACACCCCGAGATGCTGGAATTTATCGAAGCCGTCAAAGCCCTCGAACACCTGGCTCAAATCCAGCACGCCCTTATAGGTACCCGCAGGCAATGAGGTTTTGTCCGGACCGACCGCCGCGATGCCGTACTGAGCGGCGATAGCCTTGCTCAGGCAGAAATCCGGCGCGCCGCCGGGATAAGCGTCAGCCTCCAGTCCCCGGACGAAGGACATATTGATGGTGGCGTTGCCGGTGGCGATGGTAAAGTCATAGGCGAGCTGCCAGCCCTCCTTATAGGTGGTGCCGAAATACCCGATGGCGTTGCCGCCTTCCGTACCCGCAGCCGCTTTCAAGATCCAGCCGGTCCCCGACGCCTCGGGCACCATAGTGCTCTCGCCCGACCACTCCTTGGGGAGCAGATTGAACTGTACCTTTTTGCCTGTAGGAGTGGGATCAGGATCGGGGTCAGGGTCAGGATCGGGATCAGCACCCTTTTCCTTCAGAGTAACCAAAGAGAAGGTGTCAAAGGTTACCGAGCCCGCCTCAAAAACCACACGGAGCTTCTCGAATCCCTCCAGGGGCGTCTTATACTCGGTGCCCTTGAGAGGCAGCAAGCCGCTGTAATTGCCAGTGCGCAGCGCCGCCACGTCGAATTCCCGGTTAAACTTGATCTTGCGGGAGTCGTCATCCATCTGCGCGCCTTCGGCCGGCGTGTAGGTGAAATGACCGTCCATGTAAATCGTGCCGTCTACGGTGAAATTGAATTCCAGATATTTCGCGTCGCCACAGGAAACCACGCTGTCCTTGCCGAAAAACTGGTCGTCACCATCCGTCTTCGACGCTGTGTCGGGGATGCCGAGGGCGGCTTTGTCGGCCACTACCTGATCCACAACATAGGTTTTGCCGTCGATGACATATTCATTGGGTAACTGCCGGACAGTAACCACCGAAAAAGTAGTAAAGGTTACCGAGCCCGCCTCAAAAACCACACGGAGCTTCTCGAATCCCTCCAGGGGCGTCTTATACTCGGTGCCCTTGAGAGGCAGCAAGCCGCTGTAATTGCCAGTGCGCAGCGCCGCCACGTCGAATTCCCGGTTGAACTTGATCTTGCGGGCGTCGTCATCCATCTGCGCGCCTTCGACCGGCGTGTAGGTGAAATGACCGTCCATGTAAATCGTGCCGTCTACGGTGAAGTCATAGAGCAGAAACGACGCTTCCCCGCAGGAAACCACGGCCTCCTTGCCGAAAAACTGGTCGTCACCATCCGTCTTCGACGCCGTGTCGGGGATGCCGAGGGCGGTCTTGTCGGCCAACACCTGGTCCACAACATAGGTTTTGCCGTCGATGACGTAGGTTTTCTCTTCCTCCTGGGAAGGGGCGGCGCCAGCCGCCAAGGCCGCGCCGGACAGGGCAATGGTCAATGCCGACAATGCTGCCAGAAACTTTTTCATCATGCCTTCTCCTTTTCTATATATGGTTATTCGCTGCAAAATCGCAGCCGAATGCCGCCTGCTTTATGCCGCCGGGACAAACCCGCCGTCATAGGGTGTGACCGTTACCAGCGCCAGGTTTTCCACCGTAATACCGCCGCCCTCCGGATTGGCCAGATACAGCCCCTCAATTTCACTGAGCGGATTGTGATAGATCGTCCCCTCCAGAGGGATAACGCCGCGGTAATGACCGGGCGGCAGGCCGCCGCCGCCCCGCAGCACGCGGTCCAAGTGGATATTCCCCGCCTCACGGTCGCCGTCAAACCGCACGTCAATATACACCGTGCGCTCATAGACGGTGAAATCATAGGCCAAATGGGTCGCCGTGCCGCAGGAAATCGGGACGGCAGGCCCATAAAGGGTGTTATTCTGGGCAAGAGAGCCCTCCGGAATCCCCAGTTGAACTCGCGTGACGATTTCGGCGGTGAGATAGGCGGAGCCGTCCAGGCCGTCATACAGCCTGTCTGCGCTGGGCTTTTCCACCCGCTCGGCGGTCACCAGCGCAAACTGCCGCACCGTGATATCGCCACCGTAGAGACCGCGCCGTTCGAGGATCGTACCGTAATAATTGGTGCCGTCTGCCATCTGGGGCAAATATTCGCTGATATCCACCAGCAGCTTGTAGCTGCCGGGACGCAGTCCCCGGTTTTTGCCGAAGAGGGTGTGCAGGTCGATATTCATCGTCCCCGCATCGCGGTTTCCGAACCGCACCACCAATGGTACCTGCGCGTCGCCGCCCTGTCCCTGGGTGACGGTCAGATCCACGGCCAGGAAATACCCGGTGTGATACAGGGGCTGCACAGCAGGTTCGTGATACCACTCGTCGGTGTTCCCGCTGTCGGGCAGAACGCAGGGGGCGCCTGCCGGGAAGCCGAGCGCCTGCGCGTCCGCCGCTATCGCGGTAATTCGCCAAAAGTTTCCGTCGGTGGCGGAATACACGTCTGTCGGAAGAGAAGCGGCGGAGGCGTCCACCAGCAGGAAGGCATTAACCGTTACGCCGCCGCCCGTGGTTTGTACGGCGGTGGAGGCATACACGGCGCCGAAGGGAACCCATTTTTCCAAATTGACGTACCCTGTATACCGTCCCGCGGGCAGGCCGCCGGCATAGCCGAACGCCTCTTCAAGGGATACGTCCGTGACGGCGCCGCCGGAAGAGAAGGACAGCGTCAAGCCCGCAGTGGCACCGGTTTCTACCGCCAAGTCGACATACAGCCGCTGATGGGTGTATATCCCCGTATAGGAGCCGGAATAGGATGCGCTGGTCCCAGCAG
>CAKTXU010000057.1 GCA_934630995.1 uncultured Eubacteriales bacterium | reverse complement strand
CATCCTCCGGCACGGCGTTTTCTTCCTCCCCCGTCCCCTCCAGAGGAATGCACATACCGCCGTCCTTCGACGGGCGGCAGAACCGCGCCAGCATCCGCAGGCCGAACCAGAGGGCGCCGGCTACGGAAGCCACGGCGCATAAAATGGCAAGCAGCTTTTTCATGAAGTTTCCCGCCTTTCCATCTTCCCGGATACATTGATTTCTATTGTAGCACAAAACCTGGTTTTACGCCAGAAAAATCGGCGATACAATCGGGTCTATTCCTATGTGTATTGTTCGGGGCGGGAAAAGATGCGTCGGTTTGCCCGGCTACGGCCGGATAACCGGATGCCGCAGCACGGTGCGCAGCCTGTCCGGCGCTGTGCGGCGGGGATCGCCGAGATAAATCTCATGATGTCTCCTGGCCGGACAGCAGCCGTCTGCCAGGCCCTTTTCCTTAATGCAGGCCGCCAGCTGTCCAGGGATTCCTGTTCGGTGTTGTACGGGCCCACATGCAGCACCTGGACGCACGGCCCCTCCGCATAGACCTCCAGCCGGGCCCTCGAAACCGCAAGCCCCGGCTTTTTCCGTTCCACCTCGCCGCAAGCCCAGTGAAAAACCGCCGGTGTGACAAAATCCGGCTGCCGGATAAGGGAGGTCCAGGACCAGGTGGTTCGATCCGGCAGTATTCCTCCCGCAATACCATCCCACAGTCCCTCCAGGGGCGGCACCACATAGTCCCGGTAACCCTCCGGCGCGCTGCCGCTCAGCTTGCTCATTTTGATGGTGAAGGACAAGGCATACAGCACCTGCAACGCTTCCTGATAATCCGTTCCCTCCGGGGCGCCCCTGCCGTCCACCATGATGAAGGGGATGGGCGGCACCTCGATATATACAGGCGTTTTTCCCGGCATATATAGATCGGGGAAAGCCTTTTTGTAATCCAGCTTATCCAAATTAACGCTCCTTTGCCATATCAATGAAACAGGCTGAGCTGTCCGTCGCCATAGCCCTGTCGGTAAGCGCGGACGATATCCCGCATTTCATAGAGAAGGCCGAACCGGTCACAGGCCTGCCTGAACGCTTCCCAAAGCGCCTTGGCCCGCGGGCTGCGGCATTCATAGGTTTCGCCGTACCGGCGAATGTAGGTATCCTTCAGCCCCCGTCCCGGGAAGGCCTCCTCCAGTCTGTCCAAAAAATAGACGCGCTGGTTTTGGCGCAGGGTCACGCCGAAGGCGGGATAGATGAAGCGTGCCCCGTTTTCAGCAGCCCGGCGGACGATTTCCAGAACATTTTCCTCATTGTCCTCCAAAAAGGGCAGCACGGGCATCAACAGGATTCCGGCAAACAGACCGCTCCCGCTCAGGCGGCGGATGGCCGTCAGCCTGGCGGACGACGGCGGAGCATGGGGCTCCAGCCGGGCGGCCAGAGCATCGTCCGCCGTGGTGACGGTCAGCTTGCAGAGCACCGGCGAATGCTCCCGGATACCGGTCAGGATATCGATATCCCGAACGATGAGATCGCTTTTCGTGGCGATATCCACCCCGAAACCGTAGGCGTCCAGCAGCTCCAGGGCATGACGGGTGAGCTGAAGCTCCTTCTCAAAGGGATTGTAAGGATCACTCATGGAGCCGGTCCCCACCACCCCGGTTCTGACCTTCCGCCGCAAATCATCCCGGATGATCGCCAGGGCGTTTTCCTTGACCCTCACCCGGTCAAAATCATCGATATGGTAGCACTCGCTCCGGCTGTCGCAGTAGATGCAGCCATGGCAGCAGCCCCGGTAGATATTCATATTGTAATCGTTGCCGAACCATCCGTTTTTCACCCGGGTCACGATGGTCTTGGCCGGGACCGTCTCCATGGCGCACTCCTTTCCGCTCAGCCGTTCCTCCAGCGCTTGAGGGTGGGGAACCACTCCAGCATCTGCCGGCGGGCCTGCTGCCTGTCGGTATACATCCCGGACTCTTTTTCGCAGTCCAGGCAGAAATCGATCATGTCCTCCATGGTCCTTTCATCGGTGAAGCCGCCGTCCTGATAGCAGTAAACGCAGTATTCGTAGCTCCGCCGCCCGTCCCGTTCACTGCCCAGATGACTGTTTTCCGTCAGGGGCATGCCGCAGCTCCAGCAACGCGTCCTCCCCTGTCCCGGGCACCCTCTCCAGACAGGAACCGGTGCGGGACAATCCGTGAGCGGACAAATACCTCTCCGTTTCCCGGAGAGCCTCCGTCTTTGTTTCCCGGTCGCAGGAAACGACAAGATAGGTGCGCTCCGGTATTTCCAGTGCCGTCCACTCACCCGGCAGGAGCGCACCCTGCGCGGCCTCGCAGCCTGTCAGCACAGCGTCCCCCGCCGCTATACTCCACAGTCCCAGCGGGAGGCTTTCCCCGGCTTCCCGGAGAGCGCCGCCCAGCTCGTCTGTCCGGCGTCCGGCCTCCTCCCAGCGGGGGGCGCCCCCGCTCAGACCCGCGACGGTAAAGGCAGGGCGGAAGACAAGTTTGTTTTCCATAACAGCACGTCCTTTCCTGATATTGTCCCCAGCATAGCAGGTATAATCGGACATCTGCATGTCATATTTTCCATCCTTTTGATAAAGGGCGGCGATTTTTTCCGCCTGCTCCCGCAAAACACGGCGGACGTGAGGCGGGGACAGCACCTCCACCTCCGCGCCGAAAGAGAGGAGCTGCCCGTACACCCAGGCATCCTCGGGATAGCAGACGGTGACCAAATAGCTGCCGTCCTCCTGCCGCCGGATATCCTCTCCGGCGAACATATCCCACAGCCGGTAAGCCGCCCGAGGAGAAAAACGCAGCTCCAGGCACACCGCATTCCAGGAGGAGGAAAGGGGCGGTGCCGTCTTGGGGGCGGACTCCTCCCGGGGTAGAAAGCGCTTGCCGGTCAACGACAATTCAGCCATGCGGGACACCTTAAAGGTGCGGTATTGCCGCCTGAGGCGGCAATAGGCCTGCAGATACCAGCTATGGGACATGAAGGACAGCCGCACCGGCTCCACAATCCGCTGCGTTTCCTCCCCGTTTGCCGCGTAATAAGTGAAGCAAAGCACCTGCCGCTCCAGGATACCCTGCTTCACCAGGGCAAATTTTTCCCTTTCTGTTTTTCCTCCCCAGCCGGAGAATTCCACATCAATCCAATCCGCGCCCTCCCGGTGGAAGAGCGCGCTCAGCCGGGGCAGCAGGTCCGGCTCGTCCACAGCGTTGGCGGCCCTCAGACTTTGCAGGGCAAAAAGAATTTCATCCTGCTCCTTTTCAGACAGCAGGGATTTGTTCAGCACAAAATCAGGCAGCAGACGGATACCGCCCCCCTTCCCCTTGGCAGCGTAAACCGGAATTCCTGCGCCGCTGAGGATGTCCACATCCCGGTAAATCGTCCGGGGGGACACCTCGAAATGGGCGGCCAGCGCTGCCGCCGTCCAGTCGCCGCGCTCCAGCAGCAGGTAGACGATTTCAAACAGACGGTTTCTCGGCATCGGACGATTCTCCTTTCGCACAGACGGATAAGGCGCAAAACGGCGGGCCTATCGTCGGCCTGCCGCTTCGCGCCTTGTCACCCGTTCTTTTTCAGGGGCCAGCGAACCGTGATGGTCAGCTCCGTTCCCCGCAGCCCCGCCTGCGTCTGCGCGCCCATTTGGCCGGAAAGGCCCCGGACAATGGCCAGTCCCAAGCCGGTATTGTGGCCGGTACGCATCTTGTCCGCCGTAAAAAAGCGGTCGAAGAGATGCTCCACATCCCCCGGCAGCAGGCCGGAGGCGGTATTGGAAAACCGGGTAACCACCTCTTCTCCCTCCCTGCGGGCGGAAATGCGCAGAAGGCCCCGGCCGTGCCGCAGGGCGTTCTGCAGAAGATTGGTATAAATCCGCACCACCGCAGGACGATCGGCGACGACCGGCGGCAGCTTTTCCTCCAGCTCAAGGGACGGCTCCATTCCGGCGGTGAGAAAATCGCTGTAGAAGGCGGCGGCCAACTCGGTCAGCACCTGATCCAGCCGAACCGGTTCCATGACGAAGGTATAGCCCCCCGCTTCCAGACGGGACAGATCGTAAAACCCGGTGATCAGCATTTGCAGGGCCTGGGTACGGTTTTCAATGATGGAAAGGTACTCCTCCCGTTCCTCTTCCGTACAGCGGCCGTCCCGCAGCAGCTGCAGGTAGCCCCGCACCGAGGTCAGAGGAGTGCGCAGATCGTGGGAGATGTTGGCGATTTCCTGCCGCAGCTCCCTTTCCCGCTGCTCGTGCGCGATGTTCCCGGCCTGCTTGTCCGCCAGCAGGCCGTTTATCTCGGCCAGCAAAAGCTCCGCGTCCCTGTCCGGAGACTCCAGGCGCAGGCGCTGATCGGTATCGGCCTCGCGCAGCTTCCGCAAAGCGTTGCCCGCCTCCCGCACATTCCTTTTGAGGAGGAAAAGTCCGGCCAGGGCCGCCGCGGCGGCAAGCCAGCCGACGACGGCCGTCATTATCCAGAACACCACCGCGGCGTCCCCCTTTCCATCCATGCTCTCGCGGCCAGTATACCACAATTCCCCCACTTTTCAAAGGGCTACTTGATTTCCTTTTTGCGGAACAGCAGCACGCCTATCACTGTAAACACCACCGCGTGGGCAAGCCCCACAACGACGCAGCGGACAATACTATCCAGGGAGAGGGCGCCCGGCATCAAATCGAACAGGGGAGGAATCATGCAGGAGCGGATTTGGTAAAAGACCGGATCCACCAGTGCGCCGAGACCCTTGAGCACTTCGGGCACCACACCGAACCAGGCGAGGAAAATCATGACGTACATCACGCTGTTCCTGATGAGAAAGGCCAGCATGTTGCCGGTGCACAGCGCGCCTATCCACAGCGGGATGGACACCGCCAGGCGAACCAGCAAATTCCCCAGCATTTCCGTGGATTTTGCCATATCCTGGGTGCCCATGAGCAGAAAGGCGCCCCCCAGAATAATCGTCATCATGACTGCCAGTCCCAGCAGGGCGAAGAGAATCTCCACCGCCAGCTTGCCCAAATAAATGCTCGTGCGCGGAGTGCCGTAGGACACCATGTTTTTCATGGTCAGATTTTTATATTCTTCGGAAAACACCATGTCCACAAAGGGCAGGGTGAAATAGATGCCGGCGGACAACATCATGATAACAATCGCCGCCACGGACTCAAAGCCGGTGTAATACTCCGCAGGCCGGACACGGTTGGCCACCGCGAACATCACGCCCAAGGCCAGCCCCAGTGCGCTGATGACGCCTACGAAAATGTACAGATACGCGCGCCGCCCGGTTTTATAAATCTCACTTTTGATAACGTTCAGCATAAAAAGCTCTCCCTCCCGCCTCAGGCGTTCTTCAGCAGCCCGAGGAAGTACTCCTCCAGGTTGGTTCCGTGGGTGTTGATGGACGATATGGATACGCCGGCGTCGGTCAGGACCTGTGTTACCCGGCCCGGCTCGCCGAGAAAGGCATAGACACGTATCCTGTTCTCCGGCAGAATTTCAAAGTCCCGGCAGGACAGTCCCTTTTCCAGCGCGACGGCCGCCTTCGCGGTATCCCCCACCGTCAGCTCCAGGCATTCGCGGCACCGCTCCTGAATCTGCTCTGCGGAGATCTGCTGTAGCATCCGTCCGCCGTCGATGAAGCCGTAATGGGTGGCCAGATTGGACAGCTCGCTGAGAATATGGGAGGATATCAGGATGGTGACCCGCCGCTCCGCGTTGAGCTTCAGCAGAATGTCCCGGAATTCGACGATACCCATGGGATCCAGGCCGTTGATAGGCTCGTCGAGCAGCAGGAAATCGGGACGGCTCATAATAGCCAGCGCCAGGCCCAGCCGCTGCTTCATACCCAGGGAAAAATTTTTGAACTTCTTGTTTTTTGTATGGCTCAGCTCCACCAGCTCCAGCGCTTCCGCTACGCACTCTTTTCCGGGAATTCCCCGCTGGATGCGGTAGTATTCCAGATTCTGCACCGCTGTCAGGAAAGGATAAAAGCTGGGTGTCTCCACCATAGCGCCGATACGAGTCCGCATCCGGCTCAGCGCCCTCTCCTCCGTCGCGCCGAACAGCTCGATTTCGCCGGAGGTGGGCATGGTCTGGGAAGTGACCATCCGCATCAGGGTGGTTTTGCCCGCGCCGTTCTTTCCCACCAAGCCGTAAATCTGCCCTTTCTCGATATGCAGATCCACATGATCGACCACCGTGGCGCCGCCATAGGTTTTACACAGCCCCCGGGTGACCAGAATCGGTTCCTTCATGTTCCTCAACCTTTCTTCGTTTGGCATGGCTTTATCCTAAACCGTATCTGCCAAGACGCCATAAAGCAAATCTTAAAAAAGAATAAAGGTGAATTCCTGCTTAATTGAAGATGTAAAATTCTATAAAAAAATTAAATGAATAATATTTAATCTTATTAAATCAATAACATTACTAAATCGCAAATTAACAATTAGTTCATATTTTCTCCACATAAAAAACAATAATAAATTGTAGAATTACGCAAACTATATTTTATTTGAAAGAGATAAATTGAGTATGAAAATTGATATTATCGATCACGAAGTTATCAAAGATTTAAACCTGGCGCCCACGACTATTCTACAATGGGTTGATACAGTCTTTCATATGAAAAGTCAAACCGTGCTTCCGGCTAAAATCAGTCTAAAGCAGGAGAACCATGTTTTCTTTAATTTTATGCCTTGTATTATTCCAAGTGAAAATGTAGTAGGTGCTAAAATTATATCGCGTCATCCGCAGCATGAGAACAACACTCCGTCGCTTCGCAGTAAAATCTTTCTTTACGATTTACACAATGGTGACATGTTGGCGATTTTAGACGGAAGTTATATTACAACTATGCGTACAGGGGCCATTGCCGCATACTCTGTAAATATGTTCGCTGTAAAAAATTTCTCGACAATCGGTGTCCTCGGATTGGGAAATACCGCATACGCAACCTTCGATGTACTGACAAATTTATATACAGATAGAGAGATTCACGTAAAAGTTTTAAAATATAAGGATCAAGCTGAACATTTTATTAATCGTTATACCAAAAATACCAATTTCCATTTTACAATTGTGGAATCTGAGGATGAATTGGTCCATGATTCGGATGTTATTATCTCCTGCATAACTTTCTCCGATCATGACATCAGTGATGTCAGTAATTATAAGGCAGGCTGTGTTATCATTCCCGTGCATACCTTAGGCTTTCAAAATTGTGATTTAGCTTTCGACAAGGTCTTTGCTGATGATACAAATCCTGTGCGTTCCTTTAAATATTTTGATAAGTTTAAGAACTTCGCCGAGGTCGGTGATGTTACCAATGGTAAGAGCAATGGAAGATGCCATGATAATGAAAGAATTCTCGTTTATAATATAGGTCTCGGAATTTTTGATACGTATATCGCATATCAAATCATGAAAATGGTTGATTCCTCCAAATCTCTTGATTTTTCCGAGCCTTATGGTAGGTATTGCCTATAGATGTAACCCATGTAAAATACTCCCGGGACGACCGTCCCGGGAGTATTTTTAATCCTGCATTTTGAAGCCGATGCCCCACACTGTTTTAATATACTCATTGTCCGGGTCGGCCCTGGCAATTTTGGAGCGGATGTTGCTGATATGGACATTGATGGTGTTGTCGTCTCCCATATATGCGTCCTGCCACACCGTTTCAAACAGGTTTTCACGGGTGAATACCTTATGGGGATAGGTCATCAGCAGCTCTAGAATGCCGAACTCCCTAGCGGTCAGGGTAACGGGCTGTCCGTGCACCGTGACCCGTATTCCCTCCGTATCCAGCTCCAAATTTTTAAAACGCAGGATTTTATTGTCCGGGGCGGGCGACGAAAACCGCATATACCGTCGCAGCTGCGCCTCCACCCTGGCGAGAATCTCCTCCACATCAAAGGGCTTGGAGATGAAATCGTCCGCGCCCAGCTTCAGGACATGGAGCTTGTCCTCCTGCCCCTTGGCCGAAATCACGATGATGGGCATGGTGTGGGATTGGCGCACCAGGGTGATGAGCTCCTCCCCCGTCAGTCCGGGAAGCATCAAATCCAGCAAAAGGAGATCATAGGCGTCCAGCTCCAGGCGCATCGCGGCCTCACTGCCGGAATAGGCCTGGGTGACGGCGTATTCCTCCCGGGTAAGAATGGCAGCCAGCAGGCGGTTGATATCCGCGTCGTCCTCCACCACCAGAATACGGGCCTTCGGCATGGCGTGTCCCTTCCTTTCCCCGCCCCTGTCCGGCGGTTCCTCCTCAGTATAGCATTCCTTTCCCTTTGCCGCAAGGGGCACGCTGCGCGGAAAAGTGCGGTTTTGAGGCTTCCTATTACCGTCTATCCGGGGTATACTAAAGGAAAAACAAAAAAAGGGAGCGGTTATATGATTTTGACCGTCACGCTCAATCCGGCGCTGGACAAACTGCTGTCAGCCGACGACTTGATTCCCGGCGAGGCCAACCGGGTGGAAACGCTGTCCTATCTGCCGGCAGGCAAAGGCATTGACGTTGCCAAGGTCCTGCG
>CAKTXU010000056.1 GCA_934630995.1 uncultured Eubacteriales bacterium | reverse complement strand
TGCTTGAGCATCTCCAGCACCGCGCCGGCCACATCCGGGAACCCGCCCGCGTCCAGCGCTTTCACCACGTCCAGACCGCATACCTCGCCGTCCAGAATGCGCTTGGCGGCCTTGAGATCCTCATTAACATGCCGCTGGGCGGTCACGTCGCGGCTGCCGTTGGCCAGCACGTTCTGCTCCACCTCTTCGTCCGAGATTTCGGGAAAATGCAGGGCATGGAACACCGTCTGCATGGCTTTGGCTGCCCGGTACCGGACGGCGCGGACCTGTTCCTCCGTCACCGGCCGCAGACCGCCGTCCACCTTCAAATCCCGCTGGAGGATGTTGTAATCGTCGAAGTCCTCGGCGTCGAAGTTCGAGCCGGCGAACATGTTCTCGTAGTTGGGGGTGGAGCTGTAGCCGGAGAAGATAAAATCGGTGCCGGGCAGCATCTGCATGAGCATACGCGCCGTGCGGCGGATGTCGGAATGGGAGAAGGTCTGGTCGTTGCCGGACGCCACCTCCAGTCCCAGCATGGCCGCCATCAGGTTTTCGGCCAGCACCTCCCGGATTCCGGAGGGAACCGCCCCCACCAGGCCGATACAGCTGATGGAGCCGTTCTGAGTTCCCTGCACGCCCGCACCCTTGATGACCAGCAGGCAGCGCGCCTCCAGATAAAGCATGGATTTTTTCTCCGCGTTGCCCATGAGGGCCTCGCTCCCCGAACCCGAGGTACAGCGCATTTTCATACCCCTGGAAGCGTAAGCCGCCCCCAGAAAAGCTTTGGAATACGGGGTGTCGTCCCCGTCGATGAAAACCTTCTCCGTACCGTAAACCGAAATGGTCTCGGCATAGGTGGTGAGGCCACGCATTCCCAGCATCAGCTCGGTGGCTTCCTCCACCGCGCATTGGGACAGCACACCCGGACGGCCGCACTGGGAACCCACCAGCAAGCCCAGTGCGCAAAGCGGCGCATACCGGGCGATGCCGACGGTGGTTTCCTCCTCCGCAAAGCCGCGCAGGGCGCCTTCGGCAGCGTCGCAGGCTATCTGTACGGGATTGTCCCGCTGGTTGGTGACGTGGCACTGGTTGGAAGGGGAAAAGCGCTCCCGCACCTTCTGCATGGCCATCATCATTTCCACGACGTTCATGTGGCGCAGCACCTCGCTGAGCTTGGCGGGCGTCATCCCCGCGGCCAGACGGGTGATTTCCTTTTTCCCCACATGGATATCGCAGAGTTTCCGCGCCATTTCCAGGGACGGCAGGGCCATAGCCTCCTCCGCCGTGCGGGTATCGATGGCGTAATCGGCAATGAAGGAGTCGAGAAAATCAAATTCCTCCCGCTTCCTGCCGTCCATTTCGACAATACGGCCGTTCTCCAGCCGCAGGGACGGCGCCGGATCATAGGGCGACTCCATGGCGGCAATGCCGGCCTCCGGCCACTCGGTGACGAAGCCGTCGTTATTCACGGGACGCTTGGAAAGCGCCTCGAACCGTTTGCTTTTCGGCATAGCGACCCGCTCCGTTCTCATTGTACGATTTCGGCAAGGACCATGTTGGTCAGGGAGGAAACCAGGTCGCCGCCTGCCGCGGCCGCGTCGGCGGCGTTTTCCTTGCATTTGCAGTTGGCAGTGCCCAGATTGGCGCACTTCTGGCAGCCGGCGTGCTTGCCCGGCACCTGGAACCGCTTGCGCAGCTCCACCAGATTCATCAGCTCGTCGCAGGGCATCTCCTCCTCACTGGAGAGCTCACGGGATATCAGAGCGATTTTCGCATTGAATTCCAGGGTTTCCATGGTAAAAAAGGCCTTGGTCAGAGATTCTCCCAGAGTCAGAGCGCCCCGCTCCCTGAGGAGGAAGGCTTCGTGACCCCGGATATTGGACACCAGGGAACCGGCACCGTCCTCACCAGTGCAGATGGGTACGGAGCCCAGCTGCATTGCGGCGTCGGGCAGCATATATTTGTCCAGCGGCACATTGGCCGCCGCGAATCCGGTGGCGGTGGGCGGGCAGGCAAGGATTACCGCGTTTACGTCGCCCCGCAGCTTATACACCTGCAGATGCAGCAGCATTTCCTTGGGCAGTTCCATCCGCCCCTCCAGGACCTTGCCGTCTCCGTCCACCCGGAGGACCATATCCGGCGTCATAAAGCCCTTGGCCACGCCGGCGGGGGCACAATAAAAATCGTTGGGACCGGCCTTGACGGATATCGTGCCGCCATCGGCCGCCACAAACCCTCCCGCATACAGGCGTCTGCCTATCTCACAAATCTCTTTCTTCATCTCATAAGGCGACATCATGTTCCATTACTCCTTTATATTGTATATTGTTGATTTTTCACGGTTTGGCTTGTTGAACCAACGCGGCGGTGTCCATGGCAATCATGTATTCCTCGTTGGTGGGAACCACCAGGGTTTTCACCCGGGCGCCGGGGGCGGAAATATCCCCTTCGCTTCCCCTGGGAAGCGAGGCGTTGCGCGCCTCGTCCATCACGATGCCGAAATAGTCCATATCCCGGCACACGGCGGCGCGCATGTTGGCGTCGTTCTCTCCAATGCCGGCTGTAAAGACCAGCGCGTCCAGCCCGTTCATCACCGCCGCGTAGCCGCCGATATATTTCTTGATCTCGTGAACCAGAATTTTGATGGCCAGCTGCGCACGGTAATGCCCCTTCGCCGCCGCCTCGGAGACATTGCGGGAATCGTTGGACAGGCCGGAGACCCCGAGGAGGCCCGACTGCCGGTTGAGCATGTCCTCCACCAGCTCCCCGGTCATGCCCTCATGCTCGATGAGGTACGGGATGATGGTGGGATCGATGCTGCCGCTGCGGGTACCCATCAGCACTCCCTCCTGAGGCGTGAAGCCCATGGAGGTATCCACCGCCTTTCCTCCGTCCACCGCCGTGATGGAGGAGCCGTTGCCCAGATGGCAGGTGACGATTTTCAGTTCCTCCGGGCGTTTCCCCAGCATAGCCGCCGCACGGGCGGACACATAGCGGTGAGAGGTGCCGTGGAAACCGTACCGGCGGATCTTTTTCTCCTCATACAACTCGTAAGGGAGCGGATATATGTACCGGAAATCCTCCATATCGGAGTAAAAAGCCGTATCAAAAACCGCGACCTGAGGGGTATCCCCCATCTGACGGCGGCAGGCTTTCACCCCGATAATGGCGGGCGGACCGTGCAGCGGATTGAGGCGGACGATGGAGGTGAGATACTCCAGCATCTCGTCGTCGATGAAATCCGATTTCTTATAGCGCTCACCGCCGTGGGCGACGCGATGGCCCACCGCGTCGATCTCCTCAACGCTGCCGATGACACCGTGCACCGGATCCGTCAGGCAGGCCAGCGTCAGCGCCAAGGCCTCCTCATGGGTGGGCATAGGCGCATCCATCGTATAAGGCTCCGCCCCCGGCCGGCGATGGGTGATTGAGCTGCCCTCCCCGCCGATGCGCTCACAGAGGCCCTTGGCCAGGATACTGCCGTCATCCATATGAAAAAGCTGATACTTTAAAGAAGAACTGCCGGCATTGATAACCAGTATATTCAACTGCTGTCCCTCCCTGTATGCGGGATCCGCGTCTGCTCCGGACCGCCGTTCGTCAGCCGATTGATTTTTTCTGACGATTTTGTTATAGTTATTATAGTACACTCCGTATTCTATGTCTATATCTGGCGTCCATTTCGAGAAATGCGCACAAGATTTCGTTTTTATGCGCAAATATAATCATAAATGGTCACACTTGTAAAAAACACGGGAAAAGGGGGACTTCTCATGCTGCCTTTGGAAAGACAAAACAAGATTCTGGAAATCCTGTCGAAGCGGCAGGCGGTGACCGTGGAGGAGTTGTGTGCCGTTCTCTACTCCAGCGGCGCCACCATCCGCCGGGATTTGAAGGTATTGGAATACAATGGGCTCATCCACCGTACCCATGGAGGGGCCGTCTATGTGGACGGCAATGCCAAGGATTTTCCCCTCACCCTGCGGGAAAATGAAAACCAGATTCCCAAAAACATCATTGCCCAAAAAGCTCTCCAATACATCCACGACGGGCAGACCCTGTTTATGGACGCCAGCACCACCGTCTGCCATCTGGCCCAGCGATTGGGCGGCTTCCAGCATCTGCGCGTCATTACCAACGGACTCAAAACCCTCAACATCCTCTCCGAGTTCGACGGCATCGACGTCTATTGCACGGGCGGGCGCCTGCGGGAAAACGCCAAATCCCTGGTGGGGACCCACGCCATCAATTTTGTATCCGGCTTTAACGCAGATCTGGCCTTCTTTTCCTGCCGTGGCATCACCCCCGACGCAGGCATCACCGAGTCCAGCGAGGACGAGGCGAACCTGAAAATCACCTATATGCAAAATGCCGCCCGGGTGATTCTCATGTGTGATTCCAGCAAAATCGGCAAGCAGCAGTTTTGCAAGATCGGCCCGCTCAACAGGGTGTGGAAGCTGATAACCAATATCCAGCTTCCGCCGGAATATGAGGCCGCCCTTCGTCAGGACTGAACGGCTTACCCCAACGCCCTATACGCATAGAAGGAAGGGGAATCGTTGCGTTCCTCTTCCTTCTATGCGTATAGGACCTGACAGCTTGCATCATTTCAGCCCGATTCCTTTTAAAACCTCATGTGTGCTGTAGCCGGTATAGGTGTAGGCAAGCTTGTCCAACGAATACGGCAGGCTTGCTCTGTCCTCAAGCTTTATCAGTTGATAATTCTTCCGCAGGCGGTCTGTATTTCGGATGATGGAATCTCTGACGGACGGCTTTTTGATTTTGTCGGCGTTGCTTATCACTTCCTGCAGACAGCCAAATTGACGGATAAGCACCGAAGCCGTTACGGCGCCCACCTTATCGGCGCCCTTGATATTGTCGGCCGTATCGCCTGTCAAGGACTTGAAATCCGTATATTGGCAAGGCAAAATACCATATCTGTTGACAATATATGCCGTGTCGCAAACAACCGTGACCTCCGTATGCCTGATATTCATAAAATCAAGAGCGGCATATACTTCCCCAAGCTGTGAAAAGGGATTCTCCTCGTCCGAGGCCTGTGAATAATCCGTGCGGTTGGCCTTGTATTCTTTCAGCAAGCCGGCCCTGTCAAGGGGATGCTCTCCATCGAAAAGCACCAACAGATGTGTGGGATTTATGAATTGAATTATCCGGATGAGTGCTCCGACAAAGCCCCAAACCCCTTGTATGGCCTTTCCATCCGCATTCAGTATCCTTGCCGGCATCCCAAAAAACATCTGAAAATGAAGATTCAGCCCGTCCACAATCAACAGCCGGTTCATGTCATCACCCGTCCTACGCCAAAGCCCTTCGCAAATAGCCGGCTGCCTTATACACTTCTACGTCTCAGATTTCAAGGAGATATACGGCGGCCAGCCATCCCTCAGGCGCAGTAGGCCTCCCTGTTTTTCTCAATGAAATCGAACAGCACCTCATAGGCTTTTTTATTGTAATGAAGCCCGTCTCCGGAATCGTAAGCAGCGTCGAGGTCGCCGTCGCTGTTTTTCAATACGCCTGCGGCATTCATGAACAGCCCTCCCCGGCTCTCAATCAGCTCCTCCAGCCTGCTGTTGTAGCGGTCGATGACGGCGTTGTCCATGCGGGGATCCTTCGCCTCATAGGCGGAGGACACCGGCAGGACGGACTGGACAATCAGACGGCTGCCCGGTGAAGCTGCCGCCAGCGCGTCCAGCAGCGCCGCGTAATCCTTCATAAAATTTTCTTCTCCCATGAAGGCGATGCCGTTGATGCCGAAGCACACGACGATCCGCGCGGGCTTTAGTATCCCTGCCGCCTCCACCATCGTCTTTTTTGTCCCGCTTCCATCGGGATCCAGAAACCGCTCACTCATTGCCGTCCTATGGGTGGCGCCGTTCATGGCGAAAGCGCTTTTTGAAGAAATATGACCATAGGTTATCGCCCGATTGGTCCGGGAATCCCCAATAAACAGGGTGCCTGCCATAAACTCCTCATAGGATAGCGGCGGCGCGGCTGTTCCCGAGGTATTTCCTTCCGGGCGGCTGGAATCCGCCGAAACATCCGGGGTCTGTCCGGACGGTTGCCAGCCCTGCATCCCATAGCCGGCGGATTCGGTTCCGGCAACAGCCGGGCCGCAGGCGAGACAGTCCTCCTGCCCCTGCCTATACACGGCCACAGCCGCGCATAAAACCGTCGCCCCGGCAGCCAGCAGCGCCAGGGTGCCGATAAGTCCTGCCCTTTTTCTTTTTTTCATAGTGGACAATGACTTTCGCAAAAACAACACAACCCAAATCGTCAATCTCTGAACCTTATCTTGCCTCAGTATAGCATACATTTCACATTCCTGCAACTTCCCCTGTCCGGAGGCGTTTTTGTGCAAACTTTTTCATCCTTTCCAACCTCTATATCTATGAGAGGGACAAAACAGAAAGGATGAGTCACCGTGGTTTCCACAGCCCACCTATCCATTGCAGAAAAAAGAAAAAGACGCAGACGCCGGAAAATCCTTCGCATTTGTATGCTGCTCTGTCTTGTGCTGCTGATTTTGACGATGGTCATTGCGGCAGCCGCCCTCCTCTTCAGCCATGACGGGCGGGCGCAGGAGCTTTCCTCCGGCGCTCCGCACTCCACCGCTTCGGCGATTGCCACCACGACCACCGCCTCTTCCAGCTCCGTCGCCTCTACCGCCTCCCGGACACCGGCCGCTCCGATTGGACCTGTTGTGGAAACCTCATCCCCCGTGGAGCTCTCCTATTTTGACGACGCCGCTTTCATCGGAAATTCCCGCACGGAAGGCCTGATGCTTTACACCGGCCTGAGCAATGCCTCCTTTTATACGGCCAACGGCCTGACGGTGGATACCATCTTTACGAAAAAGGCCGTCAAAGCCGGCGGAGAAAAAATCACCATTCCCGAAGCGCTGAAATCCAAAACCTTCGGCAAGGTCTATATCATGCTGGGCACCAATGAGCTGGGCTGGGTCTATGATTCCGTGTTCATCAAACGGTATGGAGAGCTCATCGATACCGTACGGGCCAGCCAGCCCGGCGCTGTCCTCTATGTACAATCCATCCTGCCGGTCACCAGAAAAAAATCCGCAGCCGACGAAAATTTCAACAATCCGAAAATCAACCGGTACAATGAGCTGCTGGAACAACTGGCCAGGGAAAAAGGCGCGCGATTCCTGCGGGTATGCGACAGCGTGGGGCTGGACGGCGGCGCCCTGCCTGCGGAAGCCGCCACCGACGGGATTCATCTGACCCCGCAGTATTGCCGTAAATGGCTGGACTATCTGAAAACGCACACTGTGTAAAATACCGGAGGCGGACTTTTTTATCCGCCTCCGGTTTCTTTCATTTCTTATTCTGATCCGGCAGTCGCAGACTGGAATTTCTGCTTCACCGTTTGAATCTTCTGCTCCTCCGCCATCGGCGTGGGATACCAGCCCCGTTTCTGCATTTCCAGAAAAACATCCGCCTGGATGCAATGTTCCTCATGGAGCAGGCTGAGCATCTCGTCCCGCAGCGCCACGGTGGCGCATTCGTCGGCATACAAATTATAGCTGTCGGTCAGCAGCTTTTGGGAGCACAGGGCATCCTCCAGCATCTCTCTGTCCTTCATGGGCACGTTCGTATTCTGATTCATTCGTCCCGTCCCCTTCAGCCCAGATAGCCCATCAGGCGATCAAAATGGTTCTGATGCCGTCCCGCGATCTGTTCGCATTGCGTCTTAATCTGCGGATCGGTGGCCATCGCGGCATAGGGTTTGTACTTTTTAATCATCAGCTGCTCGGCGCTGAGCTGGTCCTCCAGGGCTCCCAGCTCCTTGGCGGTCAGGTTCGGCATGACGATTCCTCCTGTTTTTTATATTTTGGCGTGCAGCGCCACATTCTGCCGTTAGTATGGCTCCGTTGCCGCCGGATATTCCAGCCGAATGCGGGGGCTTTATGTAGCCCTGCTCTCCCGCTCCCCGTTTTTATTTCTTTCCCCCAGTCCAAAGCTTATCTGTAAAGCCTCGTCCACCCGCGCCATGCTGTGCTCGTCCAGCCGCCCCATGTGTTCCTTAAGCCGCTTTTTATCCAGGGTGCGGATCTGCTCGAGCAGGACGATGGAATCCCTCGCCAGACCGCTTCCGATAGAATTGAGCTGTATATGGGTGGGCAGACGGGCCTTGTCCTTCTGGCTGGTAATAGCCGCCGCGATAACGGTCGGGCTGAACCGGTTACCCACATCGTTCTGCACTATCAATACGGGACGGATACCGCCCTGCTCGGAACCGACGACAGGGCTCAGATCCGCGTAGTAGATATCTCCCCTGCGTATCATATTCATCTTCATGACCTCCGTTTGCTTGGAATCCCGCGATGGCGAGATCCGTACGTTTCGTTTCTATTTTTACCAGCCGTGAGCCGTTTAATCACGGCGGCGGAAATTTTCAGCAGACTGGCCAGACCGGCCTCCATTCCATTCTATGCCCGTCCGCCCGTTTTGACAGGATTTTGTCCATGCCTATAAGGAAGGGAGGGGACGACTAACCCCGTCCTCTCCCTTCCTTATAGGCGCCGCCTGGCGCGCTCCTCCTCGACAGCTCTGCGCCGCCGGAGCAGCAGTGTCTGGACAGACAGCGCCACCGCGCCCAGAATACCGATAGCCAGCAGCAGGACGACTGCCGCAGGTCCGGACACGATGGGCGCCGACAGGGACATCCCGTACAAATCCACGCCGGTAAAAAGCGCATACAGACCGATAACCACCGCCGCCGCGCCGCCAAAGGAGGTGCCGGCCGCAATAAAGGGCTTGAAAAACACCGCGGCGCAGACGCCGCCGAAGGCCGCGCCTACCAGCGCCAGCGGCCAATTGCCGCTTCCGAAGGCGTAGATGACAAGGAGCGCCAGTACAAACCCGGCTCCCGCACCGGCGGTTATCGCGCCGGCCAGACGGTAATAATAAAAC
>CAKTXU010000055.1 GCA_934630995.1 uncultured Eubacteriales bacterium | reverse complement strand
CTCCAGGGGCGTGAACCAATCGGTGGCGCAGAAGCTGCAGGTCCCATCGATTTCTCCGTCATAGGAGCAGTTCTCCAGCTCCTCCATCACCGGGAGGCGCAGGGCCGGATCCGCGAACAGGAAGCCCTCCTCCGGCAAGCCTCCCCGCTCCCCGCAGTAGAGATTGTCCTCATAGACGCTGGACTGGGTGTCGAACACCATGGCCTGGCCGGGGCAGTCATACACGTTGCCCGTGTGGAGATAGGTGCCGGGCGGAGGCGTCTTGTGCATGAAGCTCATGATTTTATCGGAATGGCCGTAGCGGTTCTGCCCGTCCCGGATGAAGGTGTTGCGGCGGAAAATAAAGGTATATCCGTTTTCTCCGTTCTGATGATTGAAAAAGAAATCGCTGTTGAAAAAGATATTGTGCTCCACCACGACACGGCATTCGCTCACCGTCTCGAAATTGAAGGCGGAGAAGCCGCAGTCCTTCATATTGGCCACAATGTTGGCGGTGATGTGGAATTCCCCTGTGCAGTGGCTGTCCACATCCACCCCCATGGCGTCCCAATAGGTCTGATAACCGGCCATTTTTGCCGTCTCACTGAGCTTGCCGGTGAGATCGTACATGAAATTGTACCGGGTGACACCGTTACGGCAGTTCTGATAGGCCTGCCCGTTGGCATAGTGGCAGAACCGGTTGTATTCCACCAACGGGTTTTCGGCTCCCACGATGTACATCCCCGCATGGGAATTGACATATGCCGGGTCGGCGCAGAGGTTGTTGCCCCGCAGGACCGCGCCGCGGTAACTGTCCCGATAGCTCCAGGCCTCGCTGTCCAGCCGAATGCCGCTGCCCGCCGCGTTGCGGACGGTACAGCCCTCGATGAGCAGTCCTTCCATATGGGCCCGGTATACCCCCGTCGGATTGTCGGTGACGATAGCGCCGATGCAGACGCTGCCCGACCGGCCGAACACGCCCTCCTCACCCTTGCAGAGCTCCCAGCGGTAGCTGTTCCCTTCGTCGCCGTTGGTGCCGTCGATATTCTCCGCCCGGCATTCCTGGATGACGATGCCCCGCACCGTCGTCCGGCGGACCCCCTCCCGGAAGGTGGCCCGGATAATCAGCCCGTGACGCAGGGGGAACATGGCGAAGCGCTCCCCGTCGATGATCGGCGGCTCCACCTGTCCCGGGGCGGCGGGATTGGTGTTGGAAACGGTCAGATGCCGGATGATCCAATCGCTCTGGTTCGTCAGGCAGACCGCCTCGGTGGCGTTTTCCGTCTCGCTGAAGCCGCCCCGGCGGTCGATGAGGGGCTGCTCCCCCTCGCCGTAGGCGTCGATGAGGATGGGCGCCTCCGGCGTGCCGGAGCCCCGCGGCGCCAGGGTTTCGCCGAGCCAGGAGCAGCCTCTGCGCAGCAGCAGGCTGTCCCCGGGCGCAAAGGTGCGGGTGTTGGCCTTGGCCAGGCTCCTCCATGCGGTCTGCGGCGACCGTCCGTCGGCGCTGTCGTCACCCTCCCGGCTGTCCAGGTAATAATACATGTCTCTTCCCCCTTTATCTCTCAGTCATTGTGCGCCTGAAACCTCGTGCCGGACGTCCGGCTCCCCCCGCCGCATGGCCGGCACCAGAGGCAGGGCGTCGGGACTGAAATACACCTTCTCCTCCGCCGGCTCCACCACGGCCGGCTCCGGCTGGCAGACGAGGAAGCCCTTTGGCGGCAGGCGGAGGACGCCGGGCTCCACCGGCGCGCCGTCCAGGGTGCGCAGAGGCTCCAGTACCTCCATCGACGCTTCCCGTTCCTCCCCGTTGAAGAGGAAATAGACCGGCGTACCGTCCTCATGCCAGCGGACCGCGACATCGGAGCGGCCGCCGCAGCGCACCGGCAAGGGCTTCACCCCCGCCCGTTCCGCCAGAAGCTGCAGCAATGACGCTTTGGCGTCCACGGACAGCTCGGTACCCAGATAGCAGGCAAGCCCCGCCCCATAGGGATGGAGGGCGGCGGCGGCCTCTCCGGCGCGGAAGGTGTCAGCATAGGTCACCAGAGGCGCGGCGCCGTCCAATTCCAGACTTTCGGTCCAAACGGCGTTGCGGAACCGCTCCGGCTTGTTCCCGCAGGAAAGGAGCATCTCCGCCCGGGTGTCCTCATGAACCACGTCCACCTCACCCACCCGCAGGCCGAACAAATCGGTGAGCCCGGCGGGGGTGCTGATCCGGTCCGCGTTGTTGTCGGGATTTTTGTAGGCGGTCAAATAGGTGGCAGCCACCACGCCGCCCGCCCGGACAAATGCCTTGAGCTGTTCCTTGAACGCCTCCGGCAGAATGATGGCAGCCGGCAGTATAAGGAGCTTATAGCGGAAAATGGCGCCGTCCATGGGAATGATGTCCGCCGGTATCCCGGCGCCGTTCAGCGCCCGATGCCAGTCCTGCACCGTTTCCTGATAGCCGAATTCCTTGCTGAAGGGCTTTATCCTGATAGCCCAATGGCAGTCGTAATCAAAACAGACCGCGGCCTCATGCCGCTGCACGGTTTCCTCCAGCAGCGGGGTCAGCGCCCGGATATCCTTGGCAGCCTGGCGGAACTCGCGGTTCCGCCGCCGTTCCACCCCGTCGATGTCCATGACCGAGGCCTCCAGCTGTTCCGCGCCGTACCGGAAGGTCTTGTACTGGAAATAGGTGAAGAGGGCCGCGCCCGACACCATCGCGTGGACAGCCATCTGCCGCAGGGTTCCCGGATAGGGCTGGGGGACCCCCTCCCTAGCCCAGGAGCCCTGACCCCCGCCGGAAGAGGTTTCCACCACCCAAAAATCCCGTCCTCCCTTGATTCCCCTGGTAAAGGCAAAGGAGGCGGCGGTGCTCTTCAAATCCGTATGACGCAGACTGGGATATTCGTCCACCGACACCACGTCCAGCTTCTCGAACGCCTTATAGTAATCCACACCGCAGGTCTGCATGCCGGTGGTGTTGGTGGTGACGGGCAGCGGGCTGTGGGCGCGGAGAATCTGCCGCTGATCCTCGGCAAAGGCAATCATGGAGTCGCTGCAAAACCGCTCGAAATCCAGCCGCAGGGTGGGGTTGTCGAAGAAGGGATCCAGCGGATTTTCCCCGCTTACCTCGATCGTCCGGCTGGGCATGGGGATTTGGTCGAAGCGCTGATAGGTCTGACTCCAGAAGACCGTTCCGGCGCGGCGGTTGAATTCCTCGACGGTCCCGTATTTCTGCCGGAGCCAGTCTTGGAATTTCCGGCCGCAGGCCGGGCAGTGGCACCGTCCTGTCGCCTCCTGAGCCAGCTCGTTGTCGATATGCCAGCCCAGGATGTGGGGATTGCCCCCCAGCGCGCGGACCAGCTCCTCCACTATCCGGCGGCAGTAGTCCCGGTAGACGTCGCTGTTGTAGCAATAGTGGCGGCGGCCGCCGAAGGGACGCCTGACGCCGCGGTTGTCCACATACGCTATCTCCGGATGCTTCTCACACAGCCAGACGGGCGGGCAGGCGCTGGGGGTGCAGACGATGGAGGAAATCCCTTCCCGTCCCAGGATGTCGATCACATCCGCCAGCCACTCCATATGAAATTCCCGCTCCCGCGGCTCCAGGACGCTCCAGGCGAATTCGCCGATGCGCACCACGTTGAAGCCCTGCTCCCGCAGCCTCGCGGCGTCCCGCAGCACCTCCTCCCTGGTTTCCTGTTCCGGATAATAATCCGCTCCGTAATACCGCATAGTCCGATTCCCCTTATTCATTCTCCGGCGGCTGTTGCTCATGAGGACAGCGCCAGCAGCTGTTTGAACAGCTCCCCGGCGATTTTTTCCCCGCCCGCCGCGTTGCAGTGCCAGCCGTCCTGCATCTGCTCCGGGTTATAGGGCCCGAAAAAGGCGTGCATATCCCAGTAGGCGACCCCGGCTTCGGCCGCGGCCTCGGGATAAGCGTGCGCCAGGTACTCCTCCATCAGTTCCTTGGAATTCTCATAATCGATGTCGAAGGTGGAGGCCAGCAGCGCCTTGGCGGCGGGTGCCGCCTCCTTTATCCGGTTCATCTGCTCCACCAGGGCGGTCTTGAAAGTGGCGTTGTCCACCCCGTCGTTGGTGCCGATGAGATACACCACATGGGTGGGCTCCAGCGCCGCCAGGGCCGTCTCGAATATCCTCTTGTCTCCGTGGTAGAAATGCTGAGAATTGGCCCCGGCATTACCCCAGTTGTGCACTGTCCCGCCGCCGTTCCCCGCCGCCAGCGTTTCCATGCCGAAAAGGGTGGCTGTTCCGCTTTCCAGCCGGATTTTCAGCCGGTTCAACATCCCGTCCTTCCCGCCGGTATAGGTGTATTTGGCGGTGTACTTGCTGTCGGCGGCGGTATCCAGGACGGCGATTTCCTCCCCGTCCAGGGTCAGGCGCAGCCTGCCGCCCCCCGGCTGCATCAGGTAATACAGGGAGAAGCCGGGATCCCGGAAATTGGCTGAAAGAACGGCGCCGGGCTCCGCGCTGGTCACGTTGAGGCCGAAGGGGGCGTCGATCTGCTCGGTGCCCCACCAGTTGTCCTCGGTGGTCACGTCCCCCGATTCCCAGGGACCGATATTGAGGGTCAGCCGGTCGGTTTTCGGTTGGGCCGATTTGGCGCTGAAGGTGACAAAGCCAGTGCCTCCATAACCGCAGGCTTCCTCGAGAAGGGTGGCCAGCGCTCCCGTGATGTGACCGTATTCGGTGTTGGAGTCCCCGATGATGACGACCCGCATGGCTTCCTTCCTTTCCGGGGCGGTGGTGCCCGATGTTGTCTGCGTCCGGCTCTCCGCCCCGCCGGGGGCCGATGAGGAGGTTTCCGGCGCGGAGGCCGCAGACGAGGAGGCCCCCTCCTGTCCGCAGCCGCACAGCAGCCCGCACAGCATGGCGGCCGCCGCGGCAACGCAGAATCGCAGTTTCATCCCAGCTTCCCTCCCATCAGCGGCCGACACCTGCAGCCAAGAGGAGCTTGGAGGTAAGGCCGTGGAGGCCGAAGCAGAAGGCATAGCGGTCCAGGGACTCCTTGAGCTTGTAGATGACATAAGCCTGGCCGTCGATGCCGATGGAGGAGAGGTTCTCCATCATCCTGCCCAGAGCGGCCTTGACCTCCGGAAGCTCATAGGTGTAGTGCCCGCAGATGTCCGTGATTTGCGCGGTCAGCTCTTCGTCTTTCAGAATATCCTCCACTGACGCCTGCGCCATGTCCCCCAGCACCCATTTCCTCCACCTCTCGCTCTTCACCGCCGCCTCCCGTATCCGGGGGAGAAGGTCCGAGCATTTTAACGCTTCTATGTTCCGCGCCTCCGTCTCCGCCAGCTCCAGATACGCCCGGGTCTCCACCACTCCGAACTCCGGCGCCACGTTCATCGCCGTCACTCCCAGATACGGATGTTCCAGCAGGAGTTTGTCAGCCAGATAATCCCCGTTGTGCTCCTTGACACCCACGCCGTGCTTCGCCGCGTTCCGCGACAGGCGCGCCGCGTTTTCCCCGCTGAAATGCCCCACGTTTTCCGTCAGACGGGTCAGCGTCCCCGTCTGTCCCACCACGAATTCCGGCGCCTGGAGACCCCTCTTCGCCATCCCCTCCACCAGCCGGTCGATGAAATCGCTGAACGCCTCCACAGACGTCAGTCCCCCGTTGGTTTCCTCCGTCCCCGCTTCATATCCGATTTCCGGCAGGCCCTTTTCCCGCCGGTATGCCTCCAGCTCGTCGATGATGTCGATGGTCCTCTCCAGCACCACCTCCAGCGGTACCGTCCCCTGGATGTGCGGGTCCTTGGTTGGGTCGATATGCAGCAGGTCGAATCCGCTTTCCATATCGTGGATATACGACCTCTTGCATATCGCCATCGCCTCCTCCACCGGCAGGGCAGCCGCACGCTCTTCGTCCCGCTGCCACGGCCCGCCGTGGTCCCGGCACAGGTATACCAGCCCGTCAAAGCCGCTCTCCTCCGCCACCCGCTTCACTTCCGCCACAAACCGGTCCTGGTCCCAGCCGCACACATACCCATGGCCGTACTCGTCGCTGTCAACCTGGTTCCGGCTCGCGATGAGCAGGAGGGGGAAATCCTTTTCCCCCGCCAGCTGGAGCGCGGCCGTCAGCAGGGTGCGCGACATGGGGCCCACCCCCAGCAGCGTGAACTGCTCCCCCTTCTCTCTCAGGGTTCGGGCGGCTTCCATCATCCGGCGGATTGATATCGCGTTTTTCATCGCTCTGTCTCCTTCTCTCTCATACTTCAGTCGATAACCTGCAGATAATCGGCGTAGGGGATTTCCTTCACCGCTGTCAGGCCCAGCCACGCCGCGAATTCCTTGATTTCGTCGGTGTAATCTCCCACTACGACGGGGAAATGATGCTGGAAACCGCTGCACAGGATGGTGTTCAGCAGGTCCCGGGCGCCCACGTCCACGCCGTTCAGGGTCAGCTGCCCGCACCAGCCGCGGCTGCCGTGGAAGGAGGGCTTACCGGGCGCCTGGAACCGCCCGCCCATCTGGAAATATTTGTCGCATTCCCCGGTCAGGCGCATCACCGATATCGGGTTTTCATCGAACACCATGTCCCGCGCCACGCCGCATCGCGCCGTCACTCCCTTGCCGGGCTCATGGGCCATGCCGCTGTAGTTGCAGCCCAGCTTGTAGCCTCCCTCCCGGCAATACCGCGCCGCCGCCGGGCCGCAGTGCCACAGCAGCACCGACTCGTCCGACTCGTCGAAGGCGGACATATCCATCAGCATCGGCACCTCTCCTCCCGCTATGTACTTCAGCGCCAGCATGCTCACCGCGCTCATCACGTCCCCCTCGCACGCCATCACCGTGCCCTCGTCGTTGAGCTGCCCCACCACCGAGCACACCGAGTATTGGAAATCCTCCTGGAACTTCGGCCAGCAGGACACCGCCACCGCGTCATATCGGTTCTCCGCGATGAAGGCGCGATAGGCCTTGTATATCCGCGCGCTGATGAGCAGCGTGTCCCTGGCCGCGTCGTCGGCGAACCCGCACGAGCAGCTCACCATGCTTTCCGCGATGGCCGCCACCTCCTCGTCCCCGTAGCTCAGGGCCCTGTCCTTGATTTCCGCATACTCATGCAGACGGTTGAAGTACAGGCCCTCAAACCGGCGGTTCAGGTTGCGCTCGTCGTCATACAAATCGTTGAAGCCGGGGGCCACGCCTCCCACCAGGGCCACGCGCGCACGCCGCATGTTCTTCAGGGCGGTCAGCGCACGCACCGTCACCGTCAGCCGGCGGACAAAGCTCTCGTCCTCCGGATACCCGTAAAACCATTTCACCTTGATTTTGTAATCCCGGAGATAGTGGGCGACGATGGCCATGTGCATATTGATGCTGCACAGGGAATTGAAGGGCACCGCCCCCTCCTCCGCCCCTTCGGGCGTGGCCCAGAACCCCACATTGGCATTCCGGATTTTCGCCAGCACCGGCGCCAGCTGCCCCGCCGAATACGAGGTGTGCTGCACCAGCAGAAAGTCCACCTCCGCCTTTTCCATCGCCTCTACGGCCTCCACCGCGTCCTCCCTCACGATGACCGTATCGGGATACACCACCAGCTCGAAGCCCAATCTGCCGGCCAGAGCCTCCATCCCCTTCGCACAGCGTGCGAACAGCGCCTCCTTGTCCCCGGGGAAGCTCAGCTGACTCGTCCCCACCATTCCAATTTTGAGTTTTTCCATCTCTACGCGCTTCCTTTCTCTACTGTTCATGCCCTTATTGCTCGGTTTGCCCAGTCTCCGCCTCACCCTGTTCCTCCGCTCTCTCTGGGAAGAAGGGCGGAACGGGGGGGAGGACGCATCAAGTAGAATTATGCGCCATCCCCCCTGAATAACCGCTTGCCGGCCGTGAAGCGCGGCCCGCATATCCGCATCTATCCGTATATTGATGCTTTTCGCGCTGTTTCATCCGAATACCTGTTCCGGCTCTCTCCGGACGATTATTTGGAAATGGGCTCCCCTTGCGCCTGTCGCGCGCCGTAATAGGCTGCGCCGAGCAGCACCTGTCCGCCTCCGTAGCGCGAAACCTCCAGCCGGCAACATCTGCCGGGCACCTCCTGCACATATTGCCGGACGGCGTCGTGCAGCAGCGGCCCGAGTACGTCGTAATCCTTTGTGACGCTGCCGCCCAACACCACGATATCCGGATCGAGCAGCTGATACACACAGGCGACGGCATAGCCGAGATGCTGTGCAGCCTCTCGTACCACGCCGATAAAGGGCGGCTCCTGCTTCCGGGCGCGGGCGAACACCTCCTTGGCGTCCACCCGGCGACCGGTCCGTTCCGCGGCAATCGCGGCGATGGCGGTTCCCGATGCATAGGCCTCCAGACAGCCTCTGCCGCCGCAGGCACAGGCGCGGCCGCCGCGCACGACCTTGAAATGCCCCAGCTCACCGGCGGAAAACGCCGCGCCGTCCAAGATTTCCCGGCGATAAGCGATGCCGCAGCCTACGCCGGTGCTGATGGTGACGTACACGACGAGGGACAGGCCCTTCCCCAGCCCAAACACGCTTTCGCACAGGGCGGCGGCGTTCGTATCGTTTTCCAGGGCCACCGTCCTCTCCAGCTCCTGCTCGAGATATTGCACCAGCGGTTCATTCCGAAACCCCATGGTTGGGATATGAACGATGGCGCCTTTTTCCAAATCCAGCGGCCCCGGACAGGCGGCCCCGACGGACAGAATAGCTGGAGCCGCTATCCCCGTTTCCCGCAGCAGCGCCCGGTAGGCGCCGCCTATCCGGCGGACCAGCTCCCGGCAGCCGTCCTGCGGCTGCGTGGGCAGCGTCACGCGCTTTACTTCGTGGAAACCGGCGTCAAAAATTCCCACGGCCGTTTTGGTCCCGCCGATGTCGATCCCCAAAGCATAAGATTCCAATAATGGACCCTCCCTTCCACCGGCATTTCGGGCGGCCCGCCTTTAAACGATACCTGCGGAAACCAGCCGTTTCCAGTGCAGTACGGGC
>CAKTXU010000054.1 GCA_934630995.1 uncultured Eubacteriales bacterium | reverse complement strand
TCCCAGGGCCGCCTTGCCCGATACCAGGCTCTCCGAGTTGCAGGCGCAGGAAAGCTCCACCAGCTCCCACAGCCCCTTCCGCCTCTTGAGCTCCTTCTGCTTTTTATACAGCGCGCCGTCACCGGCCAGAAAGCGGTTGACCTCCAGCCGCCCCTTGGTGAGCGTGCCGGTCTTGTCGGTGAAAAGGACGTTGAGGCTGCCGGAGGTTTCGATGCCCACCAGCTTGCGCACCAGAACGTTGTCCTTGAGCATCCGCCGCATGTTGGAGGAGAGCACCACCGTGATCATCATGGGAAGCCCCTCGGGCACCGCCACCACCACCACCGTGATGGCCAGGGTCAGCGCGTGGAGCACATGCCCGAAAACGAGCCCCGGCTGGCTGAACTGGGCGGCGATGCCCGCCCAGCTCATACCGCCGTCAATGACAAATGAGTGGAACAAATCGGCCCCGGCCACCAGCCCGGCGGCGATATAGCCCAGGCGGGAGATGGTTTTGGCCAGCCCCGCCAGCCGCACCTTCAGGGGGCTCTCCCGCGTTTCCTCCTGAATTTCCCGGGCCAGGCCGCCGTAAAAAGTGGCGTCTCCCACCCGGCGGACCAGCATCACGCCCTCCCCGGCGCAGACGATGGTGCCTCGGAAGAGCTGGCTGCGGCTCAACAAATCCGCATTGCCGTCCCCGGCTTCGCCGGGGAGCTTTTCGGCCTCCCTGCTCTCCCCGTTGAGGGCCGACTGATCCACGCTCAGCCGTCCGGAGAGAAGGACGCCGTCGGCGGGGATCCGCTCTCCCGCCTGCAGCAGTACGATATCTCCCACCACCACGTCGGCGACGGGCAGGGAGAGAATCCCTTCCGCCCGCTTGACGCGGCACTGGATTTTTCCCGCGTCCTCCTGGAGCTTGGCAAAGGCGGATTCGCTGCCGTATTCGGACAGGGTGGAGACAAAGGTGGCGAGAAAAATCGCAATGGCGATGCCTGCCGACTCATACCAGTCGAAATGGCGGAAAAGAAAAACGACGTTTATGGCCAGAGCGGCCAGCAATATCTTGATAATCGGATCGCCGAAGCTTGCCAGAAACTGACGAAAAAAGCTGTTGCGCTTTCTTTGGGTCAGCTGATTGCTCCCGTGCTGCTGCCGAGAGGCCGTCACCTCGGCGGCGGTCAGGCCCTTGGACGCCGGCCCTGCGGAATTATTCACCCATGCCTCACTCCTTCGGTTTCCTCCAACGAGCCGTCCGGGACGGGCCGCGGACAACAATGCTCGTACTCTCACTATATTCCCGAAGGGTGGACAATATGACGGGTTGGCCGGGTTTTCCGATGGGCAGCGCCCCTCTTGACAAGGGATAACCCACAGCCATGCTGAAAACATAGCCACTGCAGGAGAATCTGCCTCTCGCAATTATTTGCACTGTCCGCATCCGCAAGTAAGGACATGACCAAAACCCGCTTTCAAGCGGCTTTTTGCTCATGTCCTTCTCCGACGCTGGCGGCAATATGGCCGCCGTTTATTGTATGCCTGCCGAGGCCTGTTTCAGAATTCCTTGTTCTGATAAATTTTTACCGAGATGGAATAGGACAGGAGGAGCGCCAGTACGAGAATCGCGGCAAGCAGGATGGGCAGGGTGTTCCAGAACCAGGGCGACAGGGTGGGAAGGGTCAGCTTTCCATCCATAAACAGCCCGGAAGCCAGCATGATCAGCATCGTGGGGATGAGGAAAATGATGATCATGATAAGCCGGCTTTTGTTGACGCCGAATCTGTAAAACAGCGGGAAGGTGATGGCCATCAGCAGCAGGGACACGCCGAAGCAGGTCACGATGAGAATGGTATTCTGCAGCAATACCTCCGTCCCCATCTTTTTAAAGAGAAGGATACCGCACTGGAGCGCCAGGATGAGGCCGGCTCCCGCCACGCCCGTCAGCAGGGCGGACAGATAACGGGACAGCACGATTTTCGACCGGGGCAGGGGGGCGGAGGCGGCCAGCCTGTCGAAATTATTCAGCTCGTCGTAGGCGAAGCAGTTGATTGTCAGCATCACCATCACCATGGTATATACCCCGGTGATGAAATTGTTCTCCGGGTTTGTAAAGGAGAAAATCCCGATGAAAACGACGATAAACAGCAGCATGAATTTGGCCTGCCGGGCCATCAGCCGCCAATCCTTGAGAATCAGGCCCTTCATTTCCGGTCGCTCCTTTCGCTCCTGGTAAAAAACAGCATAATTTCCTCGATAGTGGGACGTTCCAGCTCCAGACCCGGCACCCGCCGGGCATCCTCCCGCAGGCAGAGCCCTTCAAAGCCGAAGCGGTTCTCACGCACCCCTATCATCCGCTGGCGGCCCACGGCGTCGATGGCCTCCCGCCCTCCCTTGACCAGGGCATATTTGTCCCGCAGCTCATCCTTCTCCTCGTGAAACAGCAGTCTGCCGTGATCCAGCAGGGCGATGGTGTCCGCAATCTTATCCAGATCGCTGGTGATATGGGAGGAGAGCAGGATGGCGTGATCCTCCTTCTGGAGAAATTCCAGAAAAATATCGAGGATTTCATCCCTGACCAGAGGATCCAGACCGCTGGTCGGCTCGTCGAGAATCAGCAGCCGGGCGCCGTGGCTCATGGCCGCGGCAATGGCCAGCTTCATCTTCATTCCCCGTGAAAACTCCTTGACCGGCTTCCCCTCCGGCAGTCCGAACTGCTTGAGATACCCGGCGTACCGCGCCTTGTCCCAGGTGGGATACAGGCCCTGCATATACTGGCTGATATGCGCCGGAGACAGCATATCGTGGAAGCAGGGCTCGTCGAACACAACCCCGATTTGGCTTTTGACCGCCGATTCCTCCGCGATGTTGTCCAGGCCGAACACCTTGACGCTTCCCTCGTCCCGCCGGATAAGATTGAGAATCAGCTTGATGGTGGTGGATTTGCCGGCTCCGTTGGCGCCCACCAAGCCGGTGATGGTTCCCGGCGCGACGGACAGATTGAGATTGTCCAGCCGAAAATCGGCGTACTTTTTACACAGCCCTTTGATTTCAATGGCGTTGACGTTGTCCATAAGGTCAATCCTTTCCGCAGACGATTACTCCTCGTACAGCAGGCGGAGCAGCTCACACAGCTCCTCCGCTGTCAAGCCGGCGGCTCTGGCGGCCTCCACGGCAGCGCTCAGACAGCGTTCCACGGTTTTCCGCTGTTCCTCCCGCAGCAGCTCCAGGTTTTTGGCGGCCACGAAGCTTCCCCGTCCCGTCATGGTGACGATGAAGCCCTCCCGCTCCAGCTCCTCATAGGCCCGCTTGGTGGTGATGACGGAGATCCGCAGCTCCTTGGCCAGCAGGCGCATGGAGGGCAGCGCTTCACCCTCCCTCAGCTCTCCGGCCACGATGGCGTTCTTGATTTGGGTGACGATTTGCTCGTAAATGGGCATGTCGCCCGTGTTGCGGATGACAATATTCACCCCATCGCCTCCATATCGTGCATATTGTGTATATAGTATATACACAATATGCCGTGTTTGTCAATACCCCGATATAAAAAAATGCCGGAACCTTTTGGAAGGCTCCGGCAAAGCAAGCGTTTTCAGTTTAAGACCGGGCTTTTTTCTTGGCGGTGTAGCGCAGGCTGACCAGGATGAGGGCCGCCACGACGGCCGCCACGATAACCAGAATTTGCAGCCAGCCCACCGCGGCCGCGGAGGTGATGGCGGCGGAGGCGGCCTCCGCCGTCTGCTCCCCCGCCAGCAGCTCGCCGATGATGCCGTCGGTGTCCCCGGAAATCCCCTGGAGCACGCTCCGCACGAAGAATCCGGCGCCTACGGCCGCGGCGCCCACACATGCGAAGGGAATCGCGGAGAACAGGCCCCTGAGACTGGTTTTGTTATCCGCGGGCACCCGCCGGGCCAACAGGGTCAGCACCGCGAAAAGGGCTGCGCCCGCGACTGTTACCAGCACAACCGGCAGCCAGGCAACGGTCTGGATGCCCGTGATGTCGAAATCGCCCGTTTCCGCGTTTTGGAGGGCCGGGAAGATGCTGGCCACGTCAAAGGCAGCGGCAGCCACCAGGATGGCGATGCCCACGCCGGAGAGGAAGACCGCCGGATCCGGCCGCTTGGCCTGGGGCTGCACCCTGGTGATCCCTTCCCCGCGGAAATCCAGGACACGGGAGACACAGACCGCGCCGACGAGCAGGATGATGGTTTCCGGCACCATATAGGTGGCGTTGTAAGCGAAGGAATAGAGCAGCGCGTCCTGGGTCGGGATGGACAAGCCGGCCCAGACGGTGCAGCCGGAAATTACGTGGCAGATATACCGCAGCACGCAGGCAAGCAATCCGCCGGCCACCAGAGCGGCGCTCTGGCTTTTGATAACCCGGCGGAAGATGCCGCCCAGCCCCAGAACCAGAAAGGCAATGATGTAATCCAGCAGCACGATGGCCGCCACGGCGCCCGGCGTGGTGCCGTACAGCACGGAATTCATGCCGGTGACCAGCTGGAGCAGGCTGAAGGCCGCGGCGGTGAAGAGCCCCCAGGAGGTGCCGTAGCGATAGGCGATGATCAGGATCGGCAGCATACTGCACGCGGTGATACTGCCCCCGTAGGGCAAATCGACGATTTTGACCAGGCTGAGCACGGTGGCGAAGGCCAGCATGATCGCACTCTCGGTCAGGCGGACGGATTTGTTTTTCTGCATGGTGAGAGTTCCCCCTTTTTTAGCCGTCTCCTCTCACATGCACAACGCCTGGCGGGCGAAAAACGCCCCTCCACGGAAAGTGGAGGGGCTTTCATAAGCGACGGCGGTCCTCCGCCCGCATCGGTACGCGGACAAGAAAGGCCGATATGAAAACATCCCTCCGCCGGTATTATCCGGATCAGGTACAGGGTTTAGAGCCGCGGGCTCCCTCTCAGCCGACCTTGCGTCAGCACCCCTTGTTTGTATGTGAAAGATGGAACGGTTTCCGGCATCCACATTACACGATTCGACGGCATTTGTCAAGACCTGAAGGACAGATTCCTCCGCATCGCTGAAAATCGGCGCGCTTTACCGGCCATTGTCGCGATTTTCCCAGGAGGGAGGCGTCAAGTCCTCCGGGCGCTGATTCGCGTCCTTATAGCGGCCGTATTCCGCGATGAGTAGACGGCAGGCCTTGTCCTCCGCCGCATTGTAGCGGGCGAAGCCGCCGTCACGCCTATCCCGGACGGCGTTTTGTGCGGCGGAGAGAAGCCCTTTGGCTTCCATATGCCGCAGCTGATCGCACAGCGCCTGTCCGGCTCCCAGCGCCACCTTCGGATCCTCGTCGTCCAGCAGCTCTATCAGGCTGGGGACAGCGGATACCGACAGCTGTCCCAGATGCGCCGTGTCCACGGTAGAGAGGGCGCCCGAACGATACGCCTCTACATTATAGCGGGAAATGAAGCGATCCACATCGATAAAAGCCGCCGTGGTCAGCAAAAATCCGCAAACCACGGCCGCAGCCCGGACCAAGGGAAAACGGGGCAGGAAGAGCCGCAGAAGCAGGAATACCAGCGCCGCAGCCAACATCCCCATAAACAGGGAGGTCAGCACCCGCAGCCGGGTCATGCCGAACAAACGGATATACAGCGCCATCTTGGAAAAGGCGGTGGCCGTCAGAAGCAGCGTGAACAGGCAGATGAAGAGGCTGAGCCCCCTTACCGGCAGCGGCAGGCGTCCGGTACCCGTCCGCTCCGTCAGCCATTCGACGAGAAGCAGCAGGCCGATGTTGATGCCCGCGATGGCCGCCAGCTCGAAGAAGCCCCGCCGGGCATACTCGGCGGAGGTCAGGGTATAGCCCTGGGGCAGCATCCCGGCGAAAGCGCTGAAAAAATAAGCCAGCTGGGAAAACAGATAACTCAGATAAAAGGCCGACAGCAGGGCCAGAAAGGCCGTGCAGACTGGAACGCTCAGCAGACGGGACCGCTCCCCCTCCTGAGGAGGCGGATCCTTCCGCAGCTCCTTTCGATAGGCAAAAAGCCAGGAGATGAACAAGGGGGCGAACAGCACGGTGAGCACCAGGCGCAGCAGCCATCCTCCCACGTTATCCATAGCGGAGCCCATCATGGATTCATAGGCCGCGTCGGAGCGGATGAGCAGCGGCACGACGACACACAGGACAGGCACCGCCAGGACAAGACCCAGAAAAGCCTGTCCCAGCCGTTTGCGGCTGCTGTTCTTCATGACCGCTCCCACCGAACGGAAGGGCTCCGTCAGATACCGGAAAGGGGCGGCAAGCGTTCCGCTCAGCCAGGCTAGGAGCATGGCCGCCCCGTCCCGTTCCCGCAGCCCTCCGCACATGCCGCATAAATGGAGGGAAAAGCAACCGGCGGCAAGCAGGATCATCAGGCCCCCAAGCAGCGGATCGCGGTACAGCGCGGGAATCACCGCCGCCGCCAGAGAGAGCAAACCGCATGCGATAGAAAACGGCGTGGGACGTCCCTTTCCGGCAAGATAGAGTGTCGCCAGCAGGAACAGCAGGTCAAAGGACAGGGTGAAGCCCAGCGCAAAGCCGGAAAAGAAGGCGAAATCCATGAACAGAAAAACCGCCGGGATCAACAGGAGAAAAAAGAGGCCGTCCCGCTTTTCCAAAGGCGTGACGGGCCGCACCGACGGACGCGGCGGGACATAGGGCGTATATGGAACCGCCGACGGCGGCGCCCACTGGAGAGGCGGGGGTGGGGTCCATTGAGGCGGCGGGTTTTCCGGTTCCACCGGCCGTTTTTCCTGAGGCATATTCTCTGGTAAATTCTGATTGTCTGTCATACATGTCTCATTCCTTTCACGGATAGTTGGCGATGAACGCCATGGCTCTGGTGCAAAACCTTCTGCGGTCATGTGAGCATGTTTATTATAGCACGTACTTATCGATAATCAATAAGTATTTATTGATTGTTACAAAACTGTTTCTTTTTACCGCCAGTGACATTAGCACCGGTCATCCGCCTTACCGGCACCCACCGTCAGCGTTGTCGGAATATGTAAAAACGCCGATCCATGCAAAAACCCGCTCCGGCCGAAACGGCCGGAGCGGGTTTTGGGGATATGTTCAGTTCTGCTCAAGCATATCGTCAAAGACGGCGCCGGTGGAACCGCTGGTGACATGCTGGGCATACCGGCGTGCATAGCCGGACAGCTCCTGCACCGGAGGCTGCCATTGTGCGCGCCTGGCTGCCAGCGTTTCCGCATCCACCCGCAGCGCAAGGCGGCGGTCAGGGATATCGATATCGATGATGTCCCCTTCCTCAACCAGGGCGATAACGCCGCCCACGGCCGCCTCAGGCGAGACATGGCCGATGGAGGCGCCTTTCGTAGCGCCGGAAAACCGTCCGTCGGTGATCAGGGCAACGCTGCCGCCCAGCCCCATGCCCGCGATATTGGCGGTGGGGGCCAGCATTTCCCGCATGCCGGGGCCGCCCTTGGGGCCCTCATAGCGGATGACCACCACGTCGCCTTCCCGGATCTGTCCGCCCAGAATCGCCTCGGTGGCCTCCTCTTCACTGTTGAAAACCCTGGCCGGGCCGCTGTGCACCATCATCTCGGGAGCCACCGCGCCCTGCTTGACCACCGCGCCCTCCTCCGCCAGATTGCCGAAAAGGATGGCGATGCCGCCGTCCTTACGGATAGGGGTTTCAATATGGTGGATAATCTCTCCATCGGCCTCTCTGGCCGCGTCGATCCTCTCGCCCACCGTGCCGCTGACCGTGGGAAGCTCCCGATGAATGAGTCCCGCCTTATCCAGCTCCTTGAGCATGGACTGAATGCCGCCCACCTCGTTGAGATCGGTGATAAACACCTGGCTGGCGGGATTGAGCTTGCAAATCTGGGGTGTTTTCTTGCCGATATCGTCAATCTGCTTTAAGTTGATGGGGCAGCCCGCGGCATACGAAATGGCGGTGATATGCAGCACCGTGTTGGAGGAGCAGCCGATGGCCATATCCGCACGCAGGGCGTTTTCAAAAGCGGCGGGGGTCAAAATATCCTTCGGACACAGATTCTGCTCCAGCAGAGCCATCACCCGTTCGCCGGTATCCTTGGCCAGCCGCACCCGCGCCGCATGGACGGCGGGGATGGTCCCATTGCCGGGCAGAGCCATGCCGATGGCTTCGGTCAGGCAGTTCATGGAATTGGCCGTATACATGCCAGAGCAGGAACCGCAGCCGGGGCAGGCGTTTTCCTCCAGCTCCCTGAGCTCTCCGGCATCCAGGTTGCCGGCGGCATAGCTGCCCACCGCCTCGAACATCTCGTTGAGCCCCAGACGCCTGTCGCCGTGGCGGCCGGGCATCATGGGGCCGCCGCTGACAAATATTGAGGGCAGATTCATCCGGCAGGCCGCCATGAGCATGCCGGGAACAATTTTGTCACAGTTCGGGATGAAAACCACCGCGTCCATGGGATGGGCCGTCAGCATTACCTCGATGGAATCGGCGATGAGCTCCCGGGAGCAAAGGGAATATTTCATCCCCTTGTGATTCATGGACAGGACGTCACATACCCCGATGGTGTTGAAGGTGAAGGGGACGCCGCCGGCGTTGCGGATTCCTGCCTCCACCGCCTTGGTGATGGTATCCAGATGAGCGTGGCCGGGGATATAATCGCTCTTCGAGCTGACCACGGCCACAAAGGGGCGCTTCATCTCGCTGTCGGTGACTCCCAGCGCCTTGAGCAGGGAGCGGTGCGGGGCGCGGGATACGCCCTCCTTCATGAAATCGCTGCGCATTATTCCATCAGACCTTTCTGTATCTATGGGTTTCAGGAGGCGTCCTCTCCGCTGAGAGGCGTATCGGTCATATATGCCCGCAGCAATTCCATACATTGCTCGCTGAGGGCAATATTTTTATCGGCTGTGCCGGCTGGAGCGCGGACCACAAAATACAGATCATCGGGGTAGCTGGCAAAGTCGGTCCCCTCATGCCGGGGATCGTCCTTCCAATTCCAGTAACGCTTATCCTCGCTGACCCCCGGATTGCTCCCCTCAAGCAGGGCGAAAAACTCCTCGTTG
>CAKTXU010000053.1 GCA_934630995.1 uncultured Eubacteriales bacterium | reverse complement strand
AGATTGACGCAGGCGTAAACCGCCTGAGGATTGGCCGCCGTCATCCGCCGGAAGGGGTATTTGATGATACCGGGGGTGTTGCCTCCCACGCCCAGCTCCAGGAACAGCACCCGGCTGTTTTGGTGGCGGAGCAGGAATCCCTCATACCGGGTACGGGCGGCATGCCAGCCTTCATCCTCCACAAAGGTGCCGTCGCAGCGCAGGTTCATGCTCATCGGCGCCCCGCACACCGGGCACCGGGGTATCAGCGCCGTGGGGATCCGCCGTTCCTTCTGTTCCGCCAGCATCCGGCGGACGGCGTCCTCGTTGTCGTATGTTTTGGCGTGGCAGGGCCGCGAGCACTGCCACAGGCCGTAATCCCCCTGGGTATAAAACAACCGCGCCTTATCGAAACCGGCCAACTGGAATTGATGGTCCACGTTGGTGGTCAGCACGAAATAGTCCTTCTCCCCGATGAGCGCCAGCAAATCGCGGTAAGGCCTGCCCGGGGACAAATCATAGCGGTTATAGTAGATATGGCGGCTCCAATAGGCCCAACGCTCCTCAGGGGTGGGATAGGGATAAAAGCCGGCAGCATACATATCGCGGAAATGGTAGGCCTCGATAAAATCCGCAAAATGCGCCTCGAACCGCTCACCGGCATAGGTCAGGCCCGCCGAAGCGGACAATCCGGCCCCCGCGCCGACGACAACGGCGTCGGCCGCCTCCAATTCCCGCAGCAGCTCAGCACCCGCCTCCGAGCAGGCGCCGGTATATGGATTCATCGGTTTCCTTAAAGACATTGAATATCACCCTGATTCCGCTTTTTGTCCGGCGCAGATACTCCTCCACCGCGCCGACGGCTATCCCGGCCGCCTCCTCATTGGGATACCGGAATTCACCGGTGGAAATACAGCAGAAGGCGATGCTTTCCGCCCCCTGTTCCTCCGCCAGCTCCAGGCAGGAGCGGTAACAGGACCGCAATTGAGCGGCGTCCTTTTCCGTCGCCCCGCCGGTGACAATGGGGCCCACGGTATGCAGGACATACCGGCTGGGGAGATTGAAGGCGGGAGTCAGTTTTGCCCTCCCGGCCGGTTCCTCATGCCCCTGCCGCGCCATGAGGTCCGCGCAGGCCAGCCGGAGCTGCACGCCCGCGTAGGTGTGAATGGCGTTGTCGATGCAGTGATGACCGGGGACAAAGCAGCCCAGCAGGCGGCTGTTCGCCGCATTGACAATCGCGTCCGCCCGCAGGGCGGTGATGTCTCCCCGCCAGAGATACAGGCCCTTGCGGACGGGGGACAGCCCGGCGGCATCGGTAATGCCCTTGCGCAGCGTCTCCTCCCGCAGATAGGCGTCCTGAACCCGCAGGAACTCCCCGCTGATCGGCCATGGCGGCCGCACATTGAACAGGGCCCTCAGCAGCCGCTTCTTTTCTTCCTTTTCCATCGGGATGCGCGGCTCCCGATAGGACGGCTGCTCCGCCAGCAGCGTCCGGAGCAGATACTCCAGGCGTTCCTCTTGCGTCACGCGTTCTCCCTCCCCAGGCGTTCGAATAACCGGACAGGCGGAGGCCAATCCCGTCGGCTCCGCCTGTATAGTGTATCACAAATCAGGGAAAAAAGAAGCCTGCCGTCATCTCCAGATACTTGTCGCCGCTGTACCCGCCATACTGCGCCTTGACCCGCTCCTTGAACTCTCCGGCGTCCCCGCAGCCGGCGGCGATGGCCTTCAGATTCTCCAGATAGGCGATTTTCGTCTCCACATCCTTCAAATCCTCCGGGGTGTAGTGGGAGGTGAGAACCAGGGTGTAGCCCTTCGCCAGATATCCCTTCAGCTGGCCTATGAGGGCGTCGGCATGCCCGGCGCCCGCCACGATGGAATGGCAATCGTGCCCCAGCATATGGGTGTATACCGCGTTTATCTCGGGGATTTCCACGTCGAAGGCGTCGGCGGTCCGGGTGATGATAAAGCCGATGCCGCCGATGGTTACCGGCCCCTCCTCCAGATACTCCGTGACGGTGTGGACGCTGCTGTCAAAGCTTCCGCCGAAGGCGCGGGCAAAAGTATCGATGAGAGCCCGGCCGCCGCCCTCATGGCCGTATTCGTCCGCATTCCGGGTGGCATACTTCTTCACGTCCGGTAAAAAGCTGCCGCCTCCCATATGATAAGCCAGAAGCATTCCCGCCGTCTCGAGCTGCCGCCGCGCCAGATACTCCTCCAGCTCCCGGTTGTTGTCAAAGAAACAGGGGGATTCAAGGAGCACCGCCCGGCCGTCCTTCTCGATGATAAAAACCTCGTCGTCGATACAATCAGCCGTCTTGTAGGCATGCAGCCTGATGCAGCCGAAATCGTAGACGTTCATCTCGCCCTTCCGCAGCCTTACCGGTGTAAATGCGTTTTTGTTCATGCTTTTTTCCTCCTAGCTGGAATGGGGACTCTTGACTTTCCCGCCCCTTGACTCTACAATAAATCCATAGGGATATTTTGTAAAGTAAGCACTTTATTGTGCTGTAGTTACCTTTTGGATACTATTGAAGCCCAAACGGGGTTTTATGCTTACGGAGAGAAAGGAGCCGCCTCCATGGAACAAAGGACCTTGCCCGCCTGCCCGGTGGAGACAACGCTGACCCTGATTGGGGACAAATGGAAGGTGCTGATCCTGCGGGATCTGCTGCCCGGCACCAAACGCTTCGGCGAACTGAAAAAATCCATCGGCAGCGTCAGCCAGAAGGTGCTGACCGCCCAGCTGCGGGACATGGAGGAAAAGGGGCTCGTCTCCCGGAAGGTTTACGCGGAGGTCCCCCCGCGGGTGGAATATTCTCTGACCGAAACCGGCTGCAGCCTGAAGCCGGTTCTGGACGCCATGGCGGACTGGGGCAGCGCGTACAAGCGGAAAAAAAGCGGATAACTATCGAGAAAGGCGCTGAACCGCTCTATCGGGTTCAGCGCCTTTCAGTTTTTATGCTAAATTGCCGATTCAAGCGTATTGGCGGGGGGCAGGCAGGTTCTGCCCCGGCAGACATAAAAAGTGGTTTGGCCGTTCAGCAGCGTGTAGGTCCCTTCGGGTCCGTCCAGGATGGTTATATGCGCATACAGGGGAAGCCGTTTCACCGCCTCGTCCCGTTTCTCTCCCTCTCCCAGAACAACCGTGATATCCGGGGGCGGATTGAGATACAGCAGCAGCGAGAGCAGAAACAGCCCGTGTCCCGCCGGATACGCCGCCGCTTCCCCGGACAGGAAGGCCAGCTGTTTGCGTGCGGCCCGCTCCCATTCGCCGTCATGCGTCAGCTGCGACAGCTTGACCAGAACGTATGCCATAACGGAATTGCCGCTGGGAATCGCGCCGTCGTAGGTTTCCTTCGGCTGCAGAACCAGCCGCTCATTGTCCCTTCCGCTCAGCGAGAAGCCGCCGGCCTCGTCCGCGAACAGCTTCATCGCCCGCCCGCAAAGTCCCTTCGCCCGATCCAGGCAGGCGGGGTCGCCCGACGCCTCATACAGCTCGAGCAGGGCCGCCGCATAATAGGCGTAATCATCCAGAAAGCCGTTCACGGTGCGCCTGCCGTCCCGATAGCTGACGAAGAGCCTGTCGCCGTCCGCCAGATGTTTTTCCATACATTGCCTCGCCTTTTGCGCCGAGTCCAGATACTCCCGTTTGCCCGAAGCCCTGTACAGACAGGCCAGGGCCCCTATCATCATCGCATTCCAAGAGGTCAGGATTTTGTCGTCCAGGTGGAGCTTCCTCCGTTTCCGCCGGTATTCGCACAGGGTAGGAAGCGCCCAGTCGAAAGAATTCCCCGCCTCGTCTGCGTGCAGGCGGTTGGGGATATTCCGTCCCTCGAAATTCCCCTCCGGGGTGATGCCGTAATAGTCGTTGAAACGCCGTCCCATGGACTCGCCCAGCACCGCCGGCGCTTCCTCACGGCTGAAAAGATAGAATTCCCCCTCCGCGCCGTCACTATCGGCGTCCTGCGCCGCGTAAAAGCCTCCCTCGGGCGCCGCCAGCTCCCGCAGGACATAGGCGGCCGTTTTCTCCGCCGTATCCAGAAAATGCGGTTTTCCCGTCGCTGTGTACGCCGCCGCATAAGCCGGAATCAGCAGCGCGTTGTCATACAGCATTTTTTCAAAATGTGGCGCCAGATAGAAGCGGTCGGTCGAATACCGCGAAAATCCGTAGCCGATCTGGTCGAAGATACCGCCCTTGCGCATCTGTGTCAGCGTCGTCTCCGCCATCCCGGCGGCGCGGCGGTCGCCCGTTATCCGCGAATAGGCGAGCAGGAAGAGCAGATTATGGGGGGCGGGAAATTTCGGCGCGTCGCCGAACCCGCCGTTCGACGCATCAAAGGAGCGGGAAAAGCGCTTGACAGCGGCCGCAGGCAGGGATGGATCGATATCGCCCTCTTCGGCTTCACCCTCCCTCAAATGCAGCAGGATTTCCTCGGCGGAACGAAGCAGCTCCTCGCGGGCGTTCTCCCATCTGTCCGCTATCGCCCGCAGCAGCTCCCCAAAGCCCGGCATTCCGTGACGGGAGCGGGGGGGATAATACGTGCCGGCATAAAACGGCTTTTGCCCCGGCGTCAGGAACAGACTGGCAGGCCACCCCCCGCTGCCGGTAAAAGCCTGCAATACGGTCATATACACGCTGTCGATATCGGGCCGTTCCTCTCTGTCCACCTTGACGGAAATAAAATGCTCGTTGAGGATGGCGGCGATCGCCTCGTCCTCAAAGCTCTCATGGGCCATGACGTGACACCAGTGGCAGGTGCTGTAGCCAATGCTCACGAACACCGGCTTGTCCTCCCTTTTCGCCCGGTCAAAGGCCTCGTTCCCCCAGGGATACCAATCCACGGGATTGTCCGCGTGCTGCAGCAGGTAGGGGCTAGTCTCGCGTATCAGGCGGTTGCTCATTGTGATGCATCCCCTTTCAAAGAATTCGGTTTCTCCTCCTAGTATGTGATAAATTTTCCCGCGTACCCCCTAAAAAACAACCGCTGTAAAGCTGCCTGGCGGCTACCGCAAAATTTTTCTAAAGCAGCATGCAAACAGGATATACAGCTGCTCAAAGCGCTCTCAATCGTCACTTTTTCATCGATATAATGTGTGAATATTTTCCTCTTTTCATGGACAATTGCTCCCATTTCCGCTATACAGAGGAAAGCGCCCCGCCTGCCATACGGCAGCCGGACGCGAATATATGAACGGAGGAAACGCAGCATGCCGAAAAAGGGGAGCTTCATCTATCAGCGCACGAGCGGTCAATGGGGGGAAGGGTATAGCCCGACCTATAAGGCGGAGTCCCACACCCGACACGACCAAGCTTATGGACGCGCCAGTCGGGAGGCGCCGGACAAATTTCACGTTCATCTCACCGTCTCGCCTAGCCCCCCGGAGCTGCCGCGGACTCCGGGCTTTCAGGAGACGGCGCTGGAATGGCTGGAGCAAAAGCGGCTTCGCGTCAAGCCCGCCACCTTTGTCAAATACCACAACCTGCTCCATCGGCACCTTCTGCCTGCCTTCGGCAATCGTTCCCTAGCTTCCTTGAACCGCACGGATGTCCTCAATTTCACCCAGATGCTGCTGGATCGCGGACGGCTTGACCGGCGGGGCGGACTTTCGGAAAAAACCGTCAAGGATATTCTTTTGGTGTTGCGGAGTATTCTGGAGTATGGACGCTGCGGTGAAAATGCGCCGCCCGCCATACAAATCACCTATCCCCGGGAACAAGCCAAGGATATGCGGACGCTGACGGATTCGGAGAGGCTGCTGTTGGAAACCTATCTCACTACGGACACGGACGTGCAGAAGCTGGGGGTCCTGCTGTGCCTGTATACCGGTTTGCGTATCGGAGAGGTGTGCGCCCTGCGCTGGTCGGATATCTCCCTGACTGAAAAGTCCCTGCGGGTGGAGCGGACGGTACAACGGCTGCAATATCTGGCGCAGGATGGCGGGGACAGCGAAAAAACGCGGCTGCTGGTGGACACGCCCAAGAGCCGCCATTCCAGGCGGGAAATCCCCCTGCCCGAATGGCTTGTCGGCCGTATCCGCCCTCTTTACCCGGCGGATTCAAACCGCTTTCTGCTTTCCGGGCATCCCACCAGATGCACGGATCCCCGCACCTATCAAAACCGCTTCAAAAAGTTCATGCGGGAAGCAGGACTGCCCGACGTTTCGTTTCATACGCTGCGGCACACCTTCGCCACCCTCTGCGTGACGCTTGGCTTTGAGCTGAAAAGCCTGTCGGAGATTCTGGGCCACGCCAATGTCAATATCACCCTGAACCGGTATGTCCATTCCTCAATGGACATGAAGCGGAAAAACATGGGCCGCCTGTCCGTGCAGCCCTCCGCCCGGCGGAATGGATAGCCGAGGGAGCGGACCGACGGTGGTCGCCTTAGCCGGCCGCAAAACCGCCTGTACGCCCTTGCCGCCAACGGCATATACTGGAACATATCCAGCACGAAGGGAGGAATTCCAACGAACAAATCCGGTAATTGCCGCGACAGGCGGTGTCCTTCTGCCGATCACGGTCCCGTCCCCTTTACCGCCGATATCACTAAAGCGGCGCAGCAAAACACAAATTTTCGCACCGCCTTCTGGACCGGCCGTCACCTGCAGATGACCCTGATGTGCATCCCGGCCGGGGGTGAAATCGGTCTGGAGAATCACCCGGACACCGATCAATTCATCCGCGTAGAGGCTGGACAGGGCTGTGCCGCGATGGGAACCTGCAAAGACAAGCTGAATCAAACGCGGCAGCTCAGCGAAAACGACGCTGTTTTTGTGCCTGCCGGCACCTGGCACAATATTCACAACACAGGAAAATGCCCGCTAAAGCTATCTTCCATTTACGCGCCTTCCCATCACCCGCACGGCACCGTACACCGCACAAAAGCGGATTCGGATGACGCCGAATCCTGAGAAATCATGGGGCGAAGGCCGTATATGAGGACGCGTAAAAACGGCGGGGAGCGATCGCTCCCCGCCGTTTCCCTGATTCCGCCCTATGCGTTGATTTTCTTCAGCTTTCCGTCATAAAATACCACGGGATAAGCGTCGCTGAACTCCTTGTATTTGGCTTCGTAGTCGTCGTTTTTCAGCTCGTCGGTGACCGCCGCCTTCCAGGCGGGGAGCCCGTCACCCACAAAATACATGACATGGTAGCCGTAGGAGGTCTTGACGATTTCCACGTCTCCGGCCTTGCGGGCCTCATCATAAATCCAGTCGTTGAATTCCGTGACCATCGTGCCCTTCAGGACATTCTCATACAGGCCGCCGTCGGAAACGGAGCCGGGGTCCTCGCTGTGCTCCCTGGCCAGGGCCGCAAAGGCCTCCTCGGTCTTGCTCCCGGCCTCCCACTCGGCCAGTATCTTTTCCGCCTCGGCTTTGGCCTCGTCGGCAGAGGCATAATTGCTGGTGTTGAACAGGATATGCCGGACGTTTTTCGTCGCGTACTCCTGGCGGGCGGCGGCCTTCACCAGATAATAGACGGTGTACTGGTTGGTGCCCTCGATGACAGTGGTATCCCCAGCCTTGCGCTCGCCGTCAAACGCCCATTTCCCGAAATCGGTGGAGGTGGTGTAGGCGAAATCCTTGGACAAGGCCGCGGCCACCTTTTCCGCTATCCGTTCGTCGCTGAATTCCTTGGTATCGGGGGCCTCCTTCATATAGGCCGTCAGGAGACTGTCGAATTCCTCCAGGGATTTGGCGGCCGCCAGCTTATCGGCTTCCTCCTTGGTTGCGGCGTTGATGGCCTTCTTGTCCTCGTCGCTGGCGCCGTCCGGTATATCGGATTTCAGGACATAGCTCTTGTAATCCAGGAACAGATAATCGGTCTTATTCTCTTCAAAATAAGATTCCAGCTTCTCGCCGGTATAGGTAAAGCCGTCCATCAGCTCGTTATAATATTTGGATGCCAGGGTTGACAGCTCCAGGCATTTACGGATGGACGCCTCTCCGACGCCGTTGCCGTAGAGGGCGGCCAGATACTTCTCATAGCTCTGCTTCTGCTTTTCTGCGGCGGACTTCAGCTCCGTGAGGGTGTCGTCAATCCCCGCCTTATCCTCCGCGTTGAGAGAGACGCCGGCCTTTTGCGCGGCTTCGGCCAGAATGACCAGGGTTTGCACCTGGGATTTCGCCTGGGTCATGAAGTAGTCGAACCAGGTCTGGGTGGAGGAATACTCCTGGGATTTCAGAGATTTTGTGGTGTCCGGCCCGCTGGTGGAGGAGGAATTGCTCTGCAGATAGCTGGCATACTGATTATGGAAAAAATAGGACATCATGGCGTTGTCGATGTCGTAGTTCATGGAAACCGCGGAGATTGTCCGGGGTAGAAAATAGCCTGTGGAGGTCAGCACGCTCATGACGGTAATGGCCACAGCCGCCGCCACGGCGACAACGCCTCCCGCAATTCCCAGGATGATGTTCCGCTTTCTCTTTTTGGCGGCCTGCTGCTTTGCCTTTTCCCGTTCCAAGCGGGTTTGCTCCGCCATCTGCCGCTTACGCGCGCCTTTACCCATTGTGATACCCATTCCTTTCGCCGCCGGTGGGCGGTTATTCCCGCCGGAACGGCGGACGTACAGATACAGAATACGGGAAAAGCCTGTCCTCTCTATGTGTTAACTTTGAACAATTTGTTAAATTTTTTTCGGTGTCCTCCTCTATCCTGTTGTGTTTCCATAAGCGCTGTGGTACGCTTATGGTAATGTTTACCAGGAGGCCTGCCGATGGAATCGCCCTCTCCCTTATATCAGGAACTCACTGAGCCGGAGCTTGCCGCTGTTCTGACGGCCTGCCTGGGAAGGCCGCTTTCTTTCACCTGCGAACCGCTGCGCGGCGGGATGTTCAATACCGCCTGCGGGCGGTCAATTGTTGCGCGAGGAGGGACCTGCTTCTGCGGAAGGAACCTGACGGTTCCCCACAGGAAGATTTATCTTCCTGCTGCATACCTCCCCTTCCCTCCGCTATACTTCAGTGACTGTCTCCAGCCGCCGGAAAAGTATTTCCGGCGGCTGGTTCATTATA
>CAKTXU010000052.1 GCA_934630995.1 uncultured Eubacteriales bacterium | reverse complement strand
CTTCAGCTCCTTGTCGTTGTGCACCGCGACCACCTTGTCGAAGGTGACGGAGGATTCCTCAGCCGCATCCAGCTTTTCGATGAACAGGACGTCGCCGTTCTGCACCTTGTACTGTTTGCCGCCGGTTTCGATAATGGCATACATGAGTAGGGTGGCACCTGCCTTTTTACACAGACTCGCTGCCCGGGGCGGGACCAAATTGTCCGCTTGACATAGCCTCGGCACATGCGGCAACCGTCATTTTACCATACAAAACCGGCTCTGTCAACGTATTCTTGAAAGAAAACCCGCCGTTTTCAATGCCTGGAGCAATTTCCGTCAAAATGATTCGGGTCTGCCTTGCGTGATTTGCCGGCATCGCTCTCAGGACGGTCTCCCAGCTTTTCCAATGCCCGCGCCTCAAAAGCTGTCTGCTTGACGCTGCGCCGCTCATGGGTGCCGCGCCCGATGATGCCCGCCTCGTCCCATGCCGTCACGGTAAAGACGAAGCGGCGCCCGTCGGTTTCGGTCAGCACCGCCTGGGCCCGCACCTGCATTCCGACGGGGGTGGCGCTTTCATGGGTGATGTTCAGCGCCGTCCCCACCGTGGTAATCCCCTCCGGCAAATAAGGCTTCACCAGCATTAAAGCGGCATACTCCATCAGCGCCGCCATATACGGCGTCGCAAATACCCTCACCGTACCGCTTTTCAGGCTGTCTGCCAGCAGCTCTTCCGTCACCGTCCAGCCTTCCTCATGGACGGCGCCCACCAGTGATTCAAAATCCATCGTATCTCCCTGCCCTTTCCATTCCTTTTTTGGACGGCTTCTGGAAAACCGCCCGATTCCGTGTTATACTACCTACAGCGCACAGATTTGATGGGTATCGTATATCCCCAAACCGCACCGCCGCGCAATCCCCCCCAAAAAGGAGGCCTTTTCTTGCCAGATGCCGCTCTTTTCCCCTTGCGCTCCCGCACCGGCAGACGCATCCATTTCATGGATGAAATCCGGGGCTTTGATTTGATTCTGATGATCTTTTTCCACGCCTTCTATGTCATCGGCTATCTGTTCGATTACCGCTGGGGCCGGACTCTGTTCCAGTTTTTCAACCCTGTGGAACCCTTTTTCGCCGGGCTGTTCATCTTTATCTGCGGCATATCCTGCCGCCTGTCCCACAGCAACTGGAAACGGGGCGGCCTGCTGCTTCTGGTGTCCACCGGCATGTCCGTGTTCCTCTATCTTTTTCTGCCGGACGAAATGATTTGGTTCGGCATCCTGCATTTTCTCGCCGTGTCCATCCTTCTCTTTGCCCTTCTGCGGCCCCTGCTGGATAAAATCCCGCCTTGGGCGGGCCTCGCCGCCTGCGCACTTCTGTTGCTGCTGACATGGTGGGTGCCCGTCTATCGGGGCGGCGTGTTCGGCATCAAGGGGCTGCTGTCCGTGCCCGTTCCCGCCTCCCTGCAGGAAAACGTCTTCCTCTATCCCTTGGGGCTGAGCGACGCCGACGGCGCCGATTACTTTCCCCTGCTCCCCTGGTTCTTCTGCTTTCTGGCGGGCGGATTTACGGGCGTCTGGGCGAAAGAGGGACGTTTCCCCGCTTTCATGTACAAAAGCCGCCTGCCCTGGCTCTCCTGGCTGGGACGGCACACCCTGGTGATATACGTCCTGCATCAGCCGGTGGTTTTCGCGCTCTGCTGGGCCGTCACCGCGCTGCTTCCCAAATAATGCCGCACCGGCGGGGAAATTTCTTTGGTTTTCCCCGCCGGTTTTTCGTTTTCGCCGCGCTGTCGTCACGTGCCGTCTCCTCCTAATCCCCGCTCTCCGCGCGATAGAAAGATCGGCCGCGGTTTCCTCCGCGGCAATTCCTCCACTTTTTAGTTTTCGCCCTTGCATATCCCGGCAACGGGTGATAATCACCGTCTCGTCGCGGTCCATACGGCCGATAATCCGGACCTCTTTCATGATGTCCCGGCCGTGCCGGACAAAAAACGCGCGCAAGGAGAAAGACATTGTAAGCAAAGACAGGGGATTTCGGCTTTTTTAACGCGCCCTTCCGGGAGATAGGCATAGGACGCCTCATGCGGCCCTTCTCGCGTTATCTCCTCAGCAGGGTAAGGAAATTGACAATGCTGCGGCACTCCAAGCTTGTAATATCCAGTGGATTTCCTCTTTGAAGCCCACCTTCTTATGTTACTGCGATGGAACCGGTATTTTATCCGTTTCAGTTGTTATATCCTTTATACCGCCGCTCCGTTCTGATGGAAAATTGCCTTGGCAGCCCCGCTGCGGGTCAGCGCCGCATAGAGCAGCAGCCCGCAGACCGTACAGGCCGCCAGCTGCCCCGCCGCCACCTGCAGGGCAATCAGCCCATATATCCCCCAGCTGAAACCGAACAGGGCAAAGGTCAGCTCCCAGCCCACCGCCACGGCGTTGAATATCACAGGCGGCAGAGTGGACAGCAGCGGCAGCCCCTTTACCCGGAAGCGCCGTACTCCATAGGAGGCTATGGCCGCCAGCAGGGTCGCCGTCGGCCCCAGCAGCAAATCCCACGCACCGATTACATTGGCCCCCGTAGCCAATCCCAGCAGGTTGGAGAGCAAGCATCCTACCGTCAGGCCGGGAATCGCCGCCGGGGTAAAAACCGGCAGGATGGTGAGCATCTCCGCCACCCGGAACTGCCCCATCCCAAAGGACAGCGGCGCCAAAAGCAGGGTCAGGGCGGTGTACATGGCGGCGATGAGGCCGCCTTCGGCCAACCGCCGCAGCGTTCTTCCGTGTTTCATATGCAATTCCTCCATAGTTTTGTTTAAGGTCAGGATGGTTTCGAACTGACCCGCGGCGTTTGACACCGCGTCAACCACTATACACCCCCGGATTTTTTCTGTCAAGAATCGAGCAAGATGTATTTCTCATATGTCATTATCTGTATCTTAAATTTTTCTCTATGGGAATACGACCTGTATCAGCACCATATACAGCACCGTACCCCCGCATATCGACAGCAGGTTGTTCCGTTTCCACAGATGCAGCAACACCACCGCCGCCACCGCGATGAGCTCGGGCAGGCCGAAGGGCCAGGCCGTCACCGACACTCCCTTCAGGCAATAGACCACCAGCATCGCCATGGTCGCGGGAGGCAGTACCTTTCCCAGATACACCACCGCCCGGGGCGTCCTTTCCGGATTACGAAAAAGCAGAAAGGGCAATGCCCGGGTAACCAGGGTGACGGCTGCCACGACCAGAATAATCAGCAGGGAACGGCCGGGGGAAACGCTCATTTCTCACCGTCCCCTTTCTCCTCTTTTTCAATGAACCGGCGGCCGCCCAGCAGTGCCGCGACAATGACCAGCATGGCGGGCAGAATAAAATTCTCCGCCCGGAAAATCAGCAGGCAGAGAGCCGCACCAGCAAGTCCAATCAGCGCCGGCAGATGTCGCCTGGCCGCCAGCCACTGCTCCACAAAAATCACCACAAAGAGAGCCGTCATGGCAAAATCTATTCCCGTGGTATCGAAGGGTATCAGCGTTCCCGCCACGCCGCCCAGAACCGAGCCCGCAATCCAATAAAGCTGATCCAGCAGGGCGATGCTGAAGAAGAACCGGTTTTTTTCCACTCCTTCGGGCGCCTTAGCCCCGCACAGGAGGGAATAGGTCTCATCGGTCAGCGAAAATATCATATACGGCTTCTTTTTTCCCATCCCCTGAAAGGGCTTCAGCATGGACAGGCCGTAAAAGACATGCCGCGCATTGACCATCAGGGTCATCAGGATCATCTGCAGGAATCCCACTCCCGGCGCGAAAAAATTGATGGCGACGAACTGCATGGAGCCCGCATACACACACAGGCTCATCAACGCCGCCCAGCCGGCATGGTATCCCTTGCTTTGAAAAAGCACACCGAAGGCGACGCCGATGAACAGATAGCCCATCAGCACCGGGATGGTGGCCGGAAAGGCCGCTTTCATCGCCTGCTTCCAGGCTTTCATGCTTCCTCCCCCTTCCCGGCCGCCTCATACAAATAGGCCCTACCGCATTTTCCAGCGCGCAGGATATTCTCTGTTTTATACAGCAGGGAAACCAGCTTGCCCGTCTGTTTATCACTGCGCTTGGTACGGGCGCGGACATCCGCAGTCGTGAAGGGTGAGGGCAGGCCGTCGGGAAGCAGAATCCTGTAGTCCTCCCTCCCGGCAAGGACGGCGGCCTCTCCCAGGGCGGTGGGAATCCGCTCTACCCGATGAGAGCCCTTCTTTCCATCCCGGCTCCAGCCGTCCCGCCGCCGAATCTCGTCCATATCCAGCAGCAAAAGCACTACCGTCAAATTGGGATTATCGAGAAAGGGCAGGAGCGCATACAGCTCCTCCGCCGCATCCCAGTAGGCCCCCACCTTGGCGGAGCGCCGGGGCTTTGTGGATTCTCCTGTTTCCGGCTCCACCCATATCAGCCGTTTGTGCCAGGTCAGGGGATGCACCACCGTCACCGGCCATTTGGGAAGAAATTTTTCCAGCTTGGGCCGCAGGGTATAGAGATGCCGGGTCTGGATTTCTATGACGCGGTGGCCGTCGAAGATGTCCGCCACGCTCCCCTCCAGAGGGACCTCATGGCAACCCTCATCCGGCTCAAACCAGTGCTTGAGAGCGGCGTGGAGACTCCGTTCGGACAGGGTGCCAATCCCTTCCCGCCGGGCAAGCCGCTCCATGCCGGCCCGCAGCGCTGCATCAAATTCCTGCATATCCGCTCTCCCGTTCCACCATCGACGCTATCCATGCCGCGGCCTCCTGAGCCGAACAGGCGGACACGTCGATTTTTGCCGAATCCATCTTCGCATACAATGGCAGACGCGACAGACTCCGCTCCACGATGCCCGGCTCCCGCCGCCCTGCCTCGATATCCTTTTGCAGCCTTTCCCGCAGCGCTTCCTCCGAGCAGGTCAGGGTAAACAGCCGGACGGTGCAGGGCTGTTCCAGCCGGGACAGCACCGCCTCCACGATCGCCCTCTCCTGCATCACCCAACAGAACAGCACGGTATCAAAAGCGGTGCAGGCCAAATATCTGTTCAGCAGATAGCTGATATTGTCCAGGACCATCGCCTTGGTTTCCTCCGTCACCGTGAAAGGCGTCATATCCCAGCACCAGTCCCCGTCCAGAAAGACGCATGGCTGCAAAAGACGCTGTAACGCCCGGCAGACAGAGGTTTTCCCCACCCCCATGGTGCCGTTGACCATAAGAAGCGTCTTCATGTCAGGTATCCTCAGGCTCAAAGGTCAGCCGCGCGTCGAAGCAGCGGCCCCGGGAGTGAGAGGCGGTGACATAGCCCTTCCCCTCACCGGCGGAGACGGCAATATCCAGCACCTCGCCCTCCATCGCCTCCTTGACAAAGGCGATGGAAAAGCCTGTCACCCGCCGTCCCGTCATGCCCCCAGGCAGAAAATCACAGAGGATATCGGCGTAAACGGTATTGTTCAGGTGCCCGTTGTAGTCGGTATCCGACCAATAAACCGGCCTCTTCCCCGCCGGGGCCATTTCCGCCGGCAGGGGCAGCTTCCCCGGATCGGGGCAGCCGTTGACCCGGCCGGGCTGGGTGGCGATACCGAACTGCTCAAAGACATTCGGCCGCAGCAGCTTGTGCTCGATGGGATCGACCAGGGCGAAGGCCGAGACACTTTCAATCAATGCCTGCCCCTCGCCGTTCAGGAATTGGTAGCAGCGGAAAAACTGCACCCCCTTGGTGTCCCGATGCCAGGTCTTTACCCACACCGTCTCATCCAGTCGGGGAGCCCGATGGATGACCGTGTTCATCCTGGTCAGGACGAACACCATACCGTGGCGTAGAAATTCTTCCCAGGTCAGTCCTCCGCCTCCCAGGTGCAGCTCCCCTACCTCCTGTTGGAGCTTAAGCAGTCCGGAGGGGCGTAGACGCTTATCTTGTCCGGCCTCATAGGTGGCGATTTTTGTTTGCCAGGTGTAATCGGCCGGCACCTCATACCTCTTGTTTTGCATAAAGGCTCTCTCCATTTTCAACGAGGCGGAGGACGGTATGACCCGTCCCCCGCCCCGGCTTGTTTTCAGCGGATAATATCGACGCCCATGTAGGGCCGCAGCACCTCCGGCACGGTAACCGAACCGTCGGCGTTCTGGTATTGCTCGACAATGGCGGGCATCACCCGGCTGGTGGCCAGGCCGGATGCGTTGAGGGTGTGGGCCAGCCGCAGCTTGCCGTCGGCCCCCCGGACCCGGACGCCGCCCCGCCGCGCCTGATAATCCCGGGCGTTGGAGGCGGAGCTGACCTCCTTGTAAATACCCATGCTGGGTATCCACACCTCGATGTCGTAGGTCCGGGCCATGGAGAAGGAGCAGTCCCCGGCGGCCAGCTTGCTCAGCCGGTAATGGAGCCCCAGCTCCTGCACCAGTCTCTCCGCCTTGCCCACCAGCTCATCAAAGGCCTCGTCGGATTTCTCGGGCAGGGTATACTGCACCATTTCCACCTTATTGAACTGGTGGCCGCGGATCATCCCCCGCTCTTCGGCCCGGTAGCTGCCCGCCTCCCGGCGATAGCAGGGGGTATAGGCGATATATTTGCGGGGCAGGTCGGCCTCGGCAAGGATTTCTCCCCGATGGAGATTGACCAGGGCTGTTTCGGCGGTGGGCAGCATAAACTTTTTCTCGGAGCTGGTGGGGTTCTCAATCCAATACACCTCGTCCGAAAACTTGGGGAACTGCCCGGCCACATAGCCGCATTCATAGCCCAGCATATGGGGCGGCAGAATCAGCTCATAGCCGTCCTGCAGGTGCTCGTTGATAAAGAAGTTGAGCAGCGCCCACTCCATCCGGGCGCCCATGCCGCGGTAAATCCAGGCGCCGTTGCCCGCGATTTTGGCGCCGCGCTCGTAATCGATCATGCCCAAGCTCGTGCAAAGCTCGACATGATTCTTGAGCGGGAAATCAAAGGAGGGCTGTTCCTTGAAATAATGGAGGGGTTTGTTGTTTTCCTTCCCCCCCGGTTCCAAATCGGGATCGGGCAGATTGGGGATGCACAGCAGCAGCTCCTTCTGCCGCTCCTCCAGAGCGGCCACCTTGCCGTCGTCCTCCTTGATGGATGCGGAAAGCTCCTTGAGCTCCGCCATCAGGGCGGCCACGTCGCCGCCCTCCTTTTTCAGCCGGGGGATGTCCTTGGAGGCGGCGTTCTGCCTGGCCTTGAGGGCTTCCACCTGGGTTTGCAGGCGGCGGCGCTCGCCGTCGATTTCCAGGATTTCGTCGACCACCTCGTCCAAAACCAATTCCTTTTTCCGCGCCGCCGCCTTGACGGCGTCCGGCTCGCTGCGGATAAGCCTGATGTCTACCATGTCGTTTTTCGTCCTCTCTCCACTGCTTTACTTGCTCTTTGAACGGCGGAAAGGCTTTTCCGCCGGTTTCCGCCTTAATCAGCCCTGCGCCGGCTCCTCCGGAGCCAGGCGGTTGGCCAGGGATTGTAAATCGTCCTTGTCGTAGAATTCTATCTGCAGGGTTCCGCCGGTCTTGCTCCGGGAAACCTTAATCCTTCTCCCCATATGCTCGGTCAGCGCCAGCTCGACTTCATCATAAAAGCTGTCCCGGGACGGCGATGTTTCACGTGAAACATTGGGGGAGGTGTCCCGCGCCCGGAGCTTGGCCCGTTTTTCCAGCTCTCTGACCGAAAGGCCGCCGTCGGCCGCCTCCCGCGCCAGCGCCGTCTGCTCCTCCTCCGGGAAGGAAAGCAGCGCCCGGGCAGCGCCCGCCGAAAGCCTGCCGCCCGCCACCAGCTCAGAGACGGGCGCGGGCAGATGGAGCAGCCGCAGCGCGTTGGCCACCGCCGAACGGGATTTGTTGACCACCCCGGCGGCCTCCTCCTGGGTCATGCCGTAGCTTTCCATCAGGGTTTTGTAGCCCAAAGCCTCCTCCATGGGATTGAGATCCTCCCGCTGGAGATTTTCAATCATCGCCAGCTCCGCGGCCTCCCGGTCGTTGAGCTCCCGGATCACCACCGGCACCTCCTGAAGGCCCGCCAGCCGGGAGGCCCGCCACCGCCGCTCCCCCGCCACTAGCTGATAGCCGCCTCCGGGCAGGGGGCGCACCAGCAGAGGCTGCAGCACGCCGTGCTGGGCAATGGAAGAGGCCAGCTCCGCCAATGCCTCGTCGTCAAATTGCTTGCGGGGCTGATCCCGGTTGGGCTCGATATCCCCAATCCGCAGGGTGACTGTCTTTTCACTGCTTTCGGTCGCGTTTTCCGCGAAAAGGGCTTCCAAGCCCTTGCCGAGCCCGCCTTTTTTTGCCGCCATGGGAGCGCCTCCTTTATCGATCACCGTTTCGCCAGCAGCTCCCCGGCCAGCTGATCATAGGCCAGCGCGCCGCGGGAACCGCCGTCGTAGTAATTGATGGGTTTGCCGAAGCTGGGGGCTTCGGACAGCCGCACGCTGCGGGGGATGGTGGTGGAAAAGACCTTGCGGGGGAAAAACTTTTTGACCTCCGCCACCACCTGCTGGGTGAGATTGAGCCTTCCGTCGTACATGGTCAGGAGGACCCCCTCCAAATCCAGCTCACTGTTATACAGGCGCTTCACCTGCCGCACGGTGGCCATCAACTGGGACAGGCCCTCCAGGGCGTAATATTCGCACTGGATGGGCACCAGCAGGGTATCGGCCGCGCACAGGGCGTTGAGGGTCAACAGCCCCAGAGAAGGGGGGCAATCTATGAGGATAAAATCATAGCTGTCCCGCAGGGCCGCCAGAGCCGCCTTGAGACGGCTTTCCCGCCGCCCCAGCTCCACCAGCTCGATCTCCGCTCCCGCCAGCTGTATGCTGGCGGGAAGAACCTCCACATTCCGGAAGGAGGTCCGGGTCACCACCTGGGCCGGTTCGGCGGTGCCGATGAGCAGCTCATAGGTAGAGGGGCCGGTCCCCCTTTTGTTGACGCCCAGGCCGCTGGTGGCGTTGCCCTGGGGATCGATGTCCACCAGCAGGGTTCGTTGTCCTTCCGCGGCCACGCACGCGGCGAGGTTGACGGCCGTGGTGGTCTTGCCCACGCCGCCCTTCTGGTTT
>CAKTXU010000051.1 GCA_934630995.1 uncultured Eubacteriales bacterium | reverse complement strand
GGACGGAGCTGACCGGGGCGGAGGACGGCCTGCTGGGCAATTGGCGCCTGCGGGAGAATATCCTCACCGACGACACCGCCGTCGATGTGTCGGCCAACGGGAACCACGGCGTTATCGACATCAAGGGGGATTGGGTCGCGCCGGACGATACGGCGGGGGATTTCACCCTGGTGGCACTGCCCGACACCCAGACCCTGCTCAGAACACGGCCGGAGCTGTATCCCACGCTTTTCCAGTGGATTGCGGACAACGCGGAAAAAGAAAACATCCAATATGTGATGAGCCTGGGCGACAACGTGGACGACGGCGGCATCGCCTCCCAATGGGAGACGGCGAAGAAAGGCTTTGCCCTTCTGGACGGCAAGGTGCCGTATACCCTCGTCCCCGGCAACCATGATTATATCAACTGGGGCAGCTACCGCCCCATCGCGAATTACAACAGCGCTTTCCCCGCTGTCAACTATGCCGGATGGGACTCTCTGCAGGGCCTGTTCGAGGAGGGCAGCATGGCCAATTCCTACCACTGTTTCTCGGTCCAGGGGATCGACTATATGATTTTGGCCCTGGAGTTCATGCCTCGTGACGCCGTGCTGGAGTGGGCCTGTCAGGTGGTGGAAGCGCATCCCCGCCACAACGTCATCGTCACCACCCACGCCTATCTCACCGGCAAGGGGGAGCGGGAAACCGCCGCCAGCGTCACCACGGAATACGCTACACTGTTGGGGGACGACTTCAACGCCGGGGAGGATATCTGGAACAAGCTGGTCAGCCGCTACGGCAATATTTTCATGGTGCTGAGCGGGCACGTCTCCTCCGTCAAACACGATATCCGCCATCTGGAGTCGGTAGGAGAAAACGGCAACACCGTCCATCAGATCATGGCCAACGCCCAGTTCCTGGACGGGGAGCTGTGGGGGACCTCCATGAAGACGGGCGGGCTGCTTCTGCTGCTCCGCTTCAGCGATTACGGCAAGACCGTGAATGTGGATTTCTATTCTCCCATCCACGACCTCTCTTACCGGGAGGAGAACCGCTTTAGCGTTTCCATCCCCGGCAGCCAGCTCATATATGCCGGCGTCAGCGGGGTGGAGGACGGCGCCACCTATGATCTCAAGGACGGCGCGCCGGTCGTCCGTTTCGACACCGGCACCGTCCTCCTGGACGGTCGGGAATTGTCCTCCGGCCATGCGTTCACCGCAGAGGGCGCCTACACCCTGACCGTCAGCCAATACGGAGAAACCGGCACTCTCAGCTTTACCGTCGTCGATTCCCGGGAACCGGACGAACCGGGACCAAAGCCCACGGAACCGACGGCGCCTACAACGCCCACGGAGCCCGCCAAGCCGGAGCAACCCTCCCCCTCAACCGGCTCCTCCCCGGCATTGACCGCCCTCCTCCCGGCCCTCTGCGCGGCCGGTACGCTGCTTCTCGTTTCCAAGGCCCGGCGCAGAGCCGTCTGAGTCCAGAACGGACCGCACATAAGACACGCCCTGAAACAGCAGCTCTTTGTTGTTTCAGGGCGTGGACAAATCCGGCTGATTTGTCCACCTTTTGACGCCTGCGGGCGGATAATTGTTGCGCGAGTGGGGAACCCTGACGGTTCCCCCTCACACTCCCCTTCCCTCCGCTCTATTTTATTGACAGTCTCACACTCCCTGAAACAGCAGCTCTTTGTTGTTTCAGGGAGTGTTCAATTATTTACATGTTTACACAGCCCTCTTCGAGCACCGTATCCAGCAGGGTGCGGTAATTCTCATAGGGGATGTATGCCGGAATGCTGTTGCCGGACCCCAATGCATAGCCCCCCGCCTGGGCCGACCGTTCCAGCATGGCACGGCACCGCCCGCGGATTTCCTCCGGCGACGAACGGGCCAGATAGTCCATATCGATTCCGCCCAGTACCGCAATGCGGCCCTTAAGCGATTCATACGCCTCCTCGACCGGCACAATGTTATCCTGATAGGAATGGCGGCCGTCGAACCGCATATCGTCGATGATGTCCCCAATGACCTGCCGGTAGCAGCCACAGGAATGCAGAAGGGCGTATTTGCCCCGCCGGTGCGCCGCCTCCGCGATGCGTTTGTGCCAAGGAAACACGTAATGGCGCATCATCTCCGGGGACAACATGGTTTGGGTATTGAAACCCCAATCGTCGTTGGACATGATGGCGCCGACGCTGTCCCAGGACGCCACGCTTTCATAATAGCGCAGAAGCCGGCTGCCGATGCAGTCGAAAATATCCTCCAGCAACGCCGGATCCTCATAAGCCATCAGGCAGAGATTCTCATACCCCACTATAGCTACTGCGTTCTCCAAAACCCCGCAGGGGCCGCAAATGATGAGTTTCATACCCTCCGGCAGATCGGCGGTCGCTGCCTCCAGGGGGGACAAAGGGAAATCCTCCGGCTCGTTCCACTCATAGCGATCAAAGGATTCCCGGTCCGTGATTAGAAAGCCCTGATTCATTGAAACAGTCTGCGCACCATGCTTATCCTGGGCCGTGCGGAAGTGAAAAAGGGAGGCGTGAGCAACGGTAAAATCATATCCCAGCCTTTCGAAAGCGGTGATTTTTACCCTCAGCATGGTTTCATAGTCGGTTCCGTAGTCCCGTCCGGCTATTCGCTGCAGCAGGCCGTCGTCAATCATGAATTCAAACAAGGTCGGGCGAGACGGCTTTTGCTTCTCCAGCACTCGGGCCAAGTTGTTAAAATCCGGCAACCGCTTTTTTCCTATCATCAGTATCCTCTTCATTCCCGGTGTCTCCACCATTCCAAGCCCGACAAAGCAACAGTGTCTATGCGTTCTGATATACCACAGCTACCGGAAAATCACAATGAGTATATGACACAGCTTCACTGACATCCAAAGCCGGACGGATTATCCCGACCGGCCGACACGATTGCTCCCGCCGGACAGCGACGGGGCGGGAAGGACCACGGGGAGCCTGCCGCCGGTTTCCATAGCCTCCTGGGCCAGCATGGCGGCGGCGAAGGCGGAAAAAGCCTCTTCTATGGTGGGGGAGGCAGGCGCGTCCTTTTCGATCATGTCGATCAGGGCGGATACCTGAGCGTACATATCCTTGTATTTGGAGGGGACGTTGACGGCGGTATATTCCCCCGTCACGCTGGAATAGTGGGTGATGAGATCGCCCTCCTCCCGGTTTTCGATCCGGTTTTCCCTGAGGGTCAGGGTCAGCCGCCCCCTGGTGCCGATAAACTCCTTCAGATTCTCCGACGCCAGATTCCGGCTCCAGCCCGCCTCGTAAATCCCTGTACAGCCGTTCGCCAGACGGACCTGGACGATGCCGTGGTTGTCCCGGGGCGCGTCCTCGTCCAGCCGGGCGCTGACACCGCCCACCTCCGTGATGGGCGCCCCGGCAAACCACTGCATCACATCCAGATAGTGCACGCCGCAGTCGACGATGGGAGGGCAATCCGCCATCAGCCGTTTGTACCGCGTCCAATCCATCGCGTGATGGTTCTGCACCATCCGCATCAGCCGCAGCTCTCCCACCGCGCCGCCCCGTATCAGCTCCGCAAGCCGGTGATAGGAGCGGTTGTGCCGCAGGATATGGGCCACCAGCACCTTTGTCCCGGCCCCCTTGACCAGGGCATAAAACTCCCGTCCCATTTCCATGGTGTCCGCGATGGGCTTTTCGCACAGCACGTGCTTTCCCGCCGCCAAGCAGTCCCGCAGAATCGCCGTGTGGGAATCGGCATAGGTGGCGATGATGACGATATCCACCCGGGGATCCGCCAGGAACGGACGGTAATCCGTCCCGTAATGCCGCGCGCCGAACCGGCGGGCGAACAGCAGCGCCCGTTCCTCCCGGCTGTCCGCCACCGCCTCAATCCGGATATTGTCCCGGTAATAGATATCTGCCAGATGCTCCTCCCCGATATGCCCGCAGCCTATCAGCAGGATGCCATAGCTTTTCGTTTGCATCAGAGTCTCATTCCTCGCGCTATACTCACAGGGCCGCGGTTTTCTCCTTCAGGAAGGCCACCGCGGCCGCGATGTCGGCGGCGGGATCCTCTCCCACCTCCCGTTCAATGGTCAGAAAGCCGTGATATCCGGCCGCGCGCAGAGCGGCGAGATAGGCGTCGAAATCCACCTGTCCCTGCCCCAGCGGCACCTCCCGGAAATAGTCGGATAGACGGAGATCGCCGATGCCGCCTTCGGCAAAAAAGTCATAGATGATCCGGGGATCGGTCTGCCTGCGCATCACGCCATCCTTGGCGTGGGTATGGACGATATACGGCGCCAGAATTTCAGCGGCCCGGATCGGGCAGTCGCCCGTGACCATCACCAGATTGGCGGGGTCCAGATTGACCGCCACCCCCGGGGTATCCAGGCCGTCCAGAAAATCCCGCAGCCGTGCGGCGGGCTCCGGCCCGGTCTCGATGGCAAAATAGCCGCCGCTGCGGTGGGCATAGGCCGCCAGTATGTTACAGGCCTCTCGCAGCGTATCATAGGTACGGCAGCCGGTATCGGCCGGTATGACCCCGATATGGGTGGTCACCACCCGGCAGTCCAGCTCCAGGGCCAAATCGATGATCCGCTTGGAGCGCTCAATTTTCTTCGCGTTATCCTCCGCCCGGGTGAAGCCGTGCCCCCCCAGGTCCCCGCACAGGGCCGAGACCGTGAGGCCGCAGCTTTCCAGAATATCCCGTTTTTCCGCGATGCCGGCTGTGGTCAGGTTTTCCGGGGCCATCTCCCCCTCCACAGCGTAGAGCTGCACCCCGTCCGCCCCCAGCCGCTTGGCGGTTTCCAGGCTTTCCCGGAAGGGCAGGCGGAGGGAATCCGCCATGATACCGATTTTAAAACCGTCCATACCGATCAGACCTCCTCCACCGCAGCCCATTGGCCCGGATGCCGCGCCGCCTCCAGCGCCGCTGTGCGCGCCGCCATGATCCGCAGCGTCTCCTCATGGGAGACCTTGGGCGCGCCGGTGCGGAAGAAGTCGACCAGCTCCGCGATAAAGGCGCGGAAAAAGTCGGATTTCACCTCGACGAACCGGTTGCCGCCCTGCATGCAGATGTTGGTCAGGAAGGGGCTGCCCCCGGCATAGCCGGACAGGGTGCCGAACCGCCCGTCCATGAATTCGATGGAGCAGGAGTACCAGCCGTCTCCGGGCAGGAACAGCGTCCGTTTGGCGGGCGCGTCCATGAGCATCATCAGCGGTTCCAGCTGATGGATGGAATAGGTTTCAAAATTGCCGGGTCCCCAGCAGTTCACCGCCGAGACGGTTTTGGCGTCCACGCCCGCGTACTCCTCGGCAAAGCGCAGGGCGGAGGTGGAGTAGCAGGGGGTGCTGTTCTCCTCGGCCAGAGCGAAGATGCGCCGGGCCGTGGGGAGATCGGGGGCAAAGGTTTTGTCCACATAGGTGAGCTTGCCCGAACGCAGGGGCAGCTGGCAGAGCAGCTCATGCATCTCGCAGTTGTCGGGAGACAGGACGATGAGCGCGTCGCTCCTGTCGATGAGCTCCTCGATGGAGCCGCAGCGGGGAATGCCGTAGGTGCGGCACCATTCGTCGGTGGTCATGCCGCCGATGGGGCTGTCGATATGCCCATAAGCCCAGGCCACCTCCATCTCCCCGCCCGACGCCTCTTTGATCCAGGCCGGATAGTTGTTGGCGTGCCACTCGTCCAGATAGTAATCGATGAAGCCGATTTTCGTCATGATGGGATTCCCTTCCCCGGCTCAGTCAAGCCGGATTTCCTTGTGCTGCTCAGCGGAATCATAGACCGCCTGCATCATACGGGCGGTGGGAAGCACGGTATCGATGTGAGAGGGCAGCTTTTCCCCGGTGCGGATGCAGCGCAGGAAGGCGTCGATTTCATTTTCAAAGTGGTTGCGGACCGGGAATTTCGGTTCATAGGAAACCAAAGCGCCGCTTTCCGTGGTATACAGACGGAACCCCTTGCCGTACTGGAGGCGGATGCCCGCCTTGTCCCCCAGAAAATCGATGTATTCCTCCGCCTCGCCGATGTTCTGAGCCCAGGCACCGTTGAAGGTGATGACCGGTCCCGCGGTGCGGATGAACCCGGTGACGGCGTCGTCCACATCGTACACTCCGTCGAATTGGGGCGGTCCCGCCCACATATCCGTATACACATAATTTTTCATATCTTTTCCCAGACGGCAGAAGGTCTCCCCGGATACGGTCAGCGGGGCGGGGTCGCCGCAGCAATACATGACGATATCCAGATAATGGACGCCCCAGTCGATAAGGACACCGCCTCCGGCGATGGCCTTGGTGGTGAAGGCCCCGCCCAGGCCGGGAATGCTGCGATTGGCGCGGAAGCTGACATACACCTGATACACCTCGCCCAGCTTGCCGCTGCGTATGTAGTCACGGATGCGGTTCACACCGTCGTTGAAACGGTTGACCACCCCGATATTCAGTACCTTGCCGGTTTCATGCTGGGCTTGCTGCATTTGGAGCGCCTCGGCATAGGTGCGGGCCGCGGGCTTCTCGCACAGCACGTTTTTCCCAGCCCGCAGGCAGTCAATGGCGATGGCCGCGTGCACGTTGTTGGGGGTGCACACCGACACCGCCTCCACCGACGGGTCCTTCAGGATAGCATGATAGTCCGTTACCGCCTGGCCGCAGCCGCATGCCTCGACGGCCTTTTCCGCACGCTCGGGCAGAATATCGCAAAAATAGGCAATTTCCGCCTCCTTGTTTTTCATGTAGGCAGGAATATGCGCGCCGTTCGCAATGGTCCCGCACCCGATAACCGCCACTTTCACTGGGAATCATCCTTTCTGCAATTGACAAGTCTTAAGTAGTAGTTCAAATTGAAAGACGCCCTTGAGACCCATTCGGTCTCAAGGGTATCTTAGCACGCCTCCTGAAAAAAGTGTTTGGATTTATTTTGAATATAACCGTCCAATTTTTACGATTTGCATTTTCGTGAAAATTCACCTTGTCTTCCCAGGGGCAGGGCAGCAAGCATTTCCTGATTGAATCCCTCTTTCTCATCGCTGGAGGAAAACGGAAAAACTGTGGGAAACCTTTAAGAAAATTGCCGAAAAGGCAAATCATAAAAATTGGACTGTTTTAGTGTGAAAAAATCCAAATACGATGAAAACATTGTGTGCTAGCATATAAAAGGCACAGAAATCCGTCCGCAAAAAGCCGGGGGTTGGAAATATTAGCTAAACCCCTTCCGGCGGTTTCCTCCCCGGCCATTCGGCAGTTTTGCCAGCCGCCGTACGCAGGCTCCGACGGCCGTTTTCCGGACGGGAGAGCTAAAAATATTTTGGAAAGAAAGTCAGGTGTCATCATGCAAACAAGGCCAATTTTTCAGAAAATCCGCAGAACCCTATCCTGGATGGCCGCAGCAGCCCTGGCGCTGGCGGCCGTTCCCGCGCAGACGGCGCTGGCGGCGCCCGGTGAAACGACCACCTATAAGGCCCCCTCATACAACAACGCCGATAATACGCAGGGGATCGGCAGCCTCTGGTTATACGAGTATATGATCGAAAAGGATATGGACTTCAAGCCCATGGTTAAGGGAGACAACGGCCTGTACGAGAGTGACGTGGCCGGCGAAGAGGTCACGCAGGCCGGGCTCGTTTCCTTCTGGAACACCGATCTGTATCTGCAGCCAGGCTATAACGGCAACCAGCGTATCAATGCCTCTCAAACCTTTGTGGCGCCCCGTGACGGCGTGGTGGCCGTCGATCCCTCCGTCATTATGCGCAACGCGGGCAACGCCGATGACGAGGGCTACAGCAACGAGTGCGCCATATTCCTCAACGAGACGAAAATCTGGCCGGCGGGCGACGCCTGGGCCAAAACCAGCGGCGAAAACAAAACCGATGTGGAAGAGCTGAAAAACCTGGTCATGCGCAAAGGCGACAAGCTCCGCTTTGTGGTCAGCTGCGGATTCGACGACAAGGAAAAGAACCAGAACTGGAAAGACTACGTCAAATGGAACGTCAATGTCAAGCTGTACGGCGTTTCCCTGAACGGAAACGGCAACCCCTCCACCGGTTCTGGCGCGGCTCCCGCCGCTGCGGCCGGAGCCATGCTGATTGCGGCGGCCGCGCTGGCCTTCGCCCTGGGGAAAAAGCACAGCCGCTGATTTCATCCATCATCACAGGAGGAGGAATCCCTTTTGAATAAAACGCACCGCGCCTTTGCCGCGCAGCGGCTGCTGTCCGCCGCGCTGACCGGTCTGCTGCTGCTTCCCTCCCTGACCGCCGCCGCTGAAACCATCGATGTGTCCCAGTACGACGTCACCTCCTATAAAGCGCCCTTCTACCGGGACAACGAGGCCATGGCGGGAATCGGCACCGTCTGGCAATATGAGTACTCCACCGCCTACAACACCGATTTCACCCCCATGGAGAAAAACCTGGGCCTGTACAGCTCCAACCCCGACGATAAAAACGACGCCGCGGAGCTGTCCAGCCCCTGGAGTACCGATTTATACATACGGCCCGGCTTCGACAACGTGAAAAAGTGCTCCATCAACGCGGTTCAAACCTTCGTGGCGCCGGAGGACGGATATGTGACGATTCAGAGCTGCGACATCATCCGCCATTATGGGATGAATGACGACAACACCATGAACCGCGAGGTGGCTGTTTTCCTGGGTGAGGAAAAAATCTGGCCGGAGGGGGACGGTTGGGCCAATATCGACCCCCAGCTTCCCGTTCCCAACACCCTGACGATGCCCTCCTTCTCCAATCTCAAGGTATCCAAGGGGGATCGCATCCGCTTTGTCGTGGGCTGTGGCGCTGTCGACACCATCCATTGGGAGGATATCACCAAGTGGTATGTGACGGTGGACATGTTCGTGAAAAAGGCGGAAACCACGCCTCCCACCGAGGCCCCGACACAGGCGCCCGCGTCGTCCGGCGACACCACCATGACGACAGCCGCATCGGCCGCGGGCACCGCCCCCGCCGGCAGCGCCTCCACCTCCTCAACGGCCCCGGAAAAGGGCGCTCCTATCGGCTTGATCGCCGGTATTGCCGCAGCGGTTGTGGTTGTGGCCGGAGGCGGCGTGGCCGTCTTCCTGGTGCTGAAAAAGAAACGCGGCGGCGGAGACGGGCAGGCGTAAGGCGGCCT
>CAKTXU010000050.1 GCA_934630995.1 uncultured Eubacteriales bacterium | reverse complement strand
GGTGATCGTTCCGCGTTTGCCGCTGTCGGCGCCCGGCGCCGGCGTGAGTGATTCCAGTGTCTCCATCTCCATGATCATTCCTTTCATCTGCCGGCCTGCAGGGGAGGCCGGCGATTTATTGGCCAAGCTGTCTCTTGAGCATGCCGAAGAAGGTATAATAGTCCAGCACCACGATGTTTTCGTTCTGCTGCTGCGCCTTCTCCAGTACCTCGGCCATATGGGAGGGCTTGGTGATGTTGGTCTTGATCTGATAGAACGGCAGCGAGGTATAACGCTTGCCGACGATCGTCAGCAGTTGGTTGACGTTGTTTTCTACCGTGTCGTGCGGGTTCAGGGTGTAATCGTTGGGCATCCCGGTCACCGTCATGCCGTCCACTACCTTATCTCCGAAATAGCCGCCCGGATAGGACCAGACACCGCAGCCGTCGGGAGAGAAGGTGGCATAGGCCTGTAATACCCTGTCGCTGGGGAATCCGGTATTGCCCACCATGATGAACGGCGTCATCGACAGGTCAAATTTCTTGTAGAACGGGGTGCAAAAGGCCTTCCAGGCCTCCAGTCCGTCCGGAAGGGAGGAGTGCTTGCGCTTGCCTCCTTCGAACAGGCTGGGGTTGACATAGCCGGCGCCCGAATCCCCGGCGACGAAAATATCGTTCGCTGTGGCGGTCGCATGCACCCAGTCGAAGATCATAGGCACCCGCTCATAGAGGTTGGGGTTGAAAGCCCAGCCCAGCGGGATGGTGCCCCGCTTTTCGTCCTGCCAGCGGTCGGTGCCGATGTGCGCCATCCAGGAGGCGGCGTCGTAATCCCCAAAATAGATGGTGATATACTTTTTTGTGGGATCGAATTCCGGCAGGGAGGTGGGACGCTTATCCTCCTGGGAATAGGTTTTGTCGCTCTTGGCATAGGTGAATACCGAGCAGTTGTGTACGCTGCTGGGGCCCGGGCAGTCGGCCTGCACCGAGATATTGTGGGCGGAAGCCACCTCCACGATCTGGAATTCCGACATCACGGCATCGTATCTGCCGCCGACCGCGTCGGTGTATTTGTGGACGAAGGGGGTGAATCCGGTCATCTGGGAGAACTTCCCGTTGTTGTTCTGATACTGCTGCTCAAAAATTTTGCAAAGGGTCTGATAATCCGTTCCGCGGCTCTGGGTGGGATCGTCGTTGGGAATGTCGTCGGGGAAGGGGTCCAGATCCACGAAAAAGGCCTTCTTCATGACAAAGAAATCCTGGTCGGGCAGGTAGGTCTCGTAGATGCTCTCCCAGATATACTGCGGATTGTCGAAATCGTGGTTGACCGGCCAGGCGTCTCGCATATAGGCGATATACTCCGTGCTGCATTTGCCGGTTTTCAGATACTTTTCCAGCGCCCACAGATAGGCGTCGCATTTGGCAGAACCGGTGGAGTCGACGCTGGTATCCCAGATTTTCGTGCCGCTCTTGCCGGTAAACCGGCCGCGCAAATCCATCTTGACCGCAATGCCGTGTGTCTTGGTCAGCTTGACATACAGGCTTGCCGGATCGGTGCTGTACATCACCGGCAGGTATCCCTCCACGCCGCAGACGGTGGAGGCGATGTTGGAGGTGAACGGCTGCAAGGGATCCCACACCACCAGCCCAAAGCCGGTGATTTCCGACCGGAAGATCTCGATCAGCGTATCCATGTCGCGGATGACGTTCTGCTTATAGCCGTACAGAAGCCCCTCGGGCTGATAGCGGAAATAGGTGAACCAGTTCTCGCTGACCCCGTCTCCCACGAACAGAGTGGGCTTTTCGCGGTTGACCAGTCCCTGCAGCGACACCATGAATTTTTCGCCGTCGTAGGTGTTTTTCTCATTGCCCAGCGCGGCGGAAAAAGCGTTGAAGCGGACATAATGGATCGTCCCCCTGTCGCCGCTGTCCGCCCCCTCGGCCTCCCGCAGGGTGGACAGAAAGTTGAGATCCATGTTGGGATCCGGCTGATAGGCTCCAATAGAGGAAGCCGATTCGGAATTTACCCCGCTGCTGGATCCGGCGGAGGAGGCGTCCCCGCCGGACGAGGGGGTTGAGCCGCTCGAGCAGGCGGTGACAAGCAGCATCAGCCCCGCCGCCGACAGGGTGAACAGCCGCCGCGTCACATTTTGCACTCTCAGAACCATAAGTATCTCCTTTCACACGGTTGATGTATGTGTATGCTGCCAGGGCGTTCCGCCCGTGGTCATCCGACCAGTCCGGAGGATTCGACGCCCTGGATGATCCGACGCTGGAGCAGGGCGTAAATGAGGAGCAGCGGCGCCATAATGAGGATGGCGATGATATTGTTGAGCGCGGATTGGATGAGCTCACTCATATAATTGTTCACGACCGAGCCCGCTATATTGGCAAAAACCCTCATGTTTTGTAGAAACATCGGCGTGATGTTGGAATCGGTCCACTGCCAGGTAAAGGAGAGGATAAAAACCGTCAGCATCATATTGCGGGCGTTGGGCAGCAGTACAAAAAGAAATGCGCGATAAGGTCCGGCGCCGTCGATATAAGCAGACTCCTCCAGTTCATAGGGCAATCCCCGGAAGAATTGCCGCATCATGTAGATATAAAGTCCGTTTTTGAGCCCCAGCCCAGTCAGCGACAGAATCACAAACGGTCAGTAGGAATTGATCAGGGACACCCGCATCCCGAAAAAATTGAGATAATTGAATCGGACATACAGGGGGGTGAGGATGGTCGAGGGCGGCACCAGCAGCACCATCAGGATCGCGGCGAACAGTACGCCCCTGCCGATGAATTTGAACCGTGCGAGTCCATAGCCGGCCATGGTGTTGACAATCAGCTGGGCTCCCGCTACCAGCAGCGAAAGCGCCGCCGTGGTCAGCAGGGTGCGGAAATACTCCATGCCTCCGAACGCCTGCCAGAACAGGTCGAGCGAACCCTCCTTGGGGATTAGCTTGACCGTCGGATCCTTTAGGTCGTTTATCGACATGAAACAGGTGACGAACTTCACCAGAATGGGATAGAGAATCATAAACCCGATCCCCAGCACAATCACCAGCCGTACGACACTCCACGCCAGACCGCCCCAATAGGCCGGGCTTTTTATGCGGGCCGCCATACGTCTGCCGCGCGGGCGGAAGGCTGTTTTGCCGTCCATGTCGTTTCCTCCTTTCCTTTTCGCGCACCTTAATCGGCGTCACGGTAGACGATAAAGCGGTTGAGGATGAAATACGCGATAAGCAGCACGACCGCGATCACCAGGATATACACGATCGACAGCGCCGTGGCGTAGGCGTAGTTGTTGTTGCCGTAGAGGAATATGCGGATATACTGCATGGTTACGTTGTCGTAGGAGGTGAAGGTGTCCACCATGGTGTAAACCACGTTGACCATGATGAGCGGGCTTATCAGCGGGAAGGAAATCTTCCAGAAGCTCACCCAGCCGTTGGAGCCCTCGACCTGCGCGGCCTCATACAGCGATGGCGAAATCGATTGCAGGCCGGCGAGAAAGATCAGGATTTGGACGCCCGAGGCGGTGACGATGTGATACAGGCCGTCCACCGACCCGAGGATGATGCTAACAAAGGTCTGGTTGACATTTGATTCCAGCAGCATCTGCTTGAGGCTCTCATAGTTGTATACCGCGCCGGAGGCGAGCCCCAGATCCAGCTTTCCGCCCGCCAAATACATGGTTTTCATCAGATCGCCCGCATCCAGCTGGCCAATCACGCCCGCCGCCGCGATTACAGGCAGAAAAAACACCGTACGGGCAATGTTCTTGCCGATGAACTTCTGGTTGAGCAGGTTGGCGATGAAAAAGCTGAAAATGATGATGACCGGGATTTCCACCGCCGCCTGCCGGAAGGAGTTCACCAGATACTGGGCGGTGGTGTTGACAAAGAGGATATCGTTGTAATGCTTTAGGCCGATGAATTCCAACTGGATGCCGTTCTGTCCCATCTTGATGTTACTCATGCTGTACTGCACCGCCTGAATCAGGGCGGGGATGAACAGCCAGACTAGCCCGATGATGACGGGGGCGAGAAACACATAGCCGGCCATCGCCTGCTTTTTTTTCAGCCCCATCAGCTTTCTGCCTTTTCCTGCGCTCACCGTTATTGCTCCTTTCATCAGGCAGCCGCATATCCCGCAGCCGGGACCTCCAGCCCCTCGTCCGTGACAAAGGCCGCGCCGCCGTAGTTGACATAGATGCGCGCGCCGTTTTCAAACGTGGTGACCGCCACTTCGCTGTTCAGCGTTTCGTGCGAAAGGATCGGTGTCCCCTCCGCCGGCGCCAGCGCCTCCTCCACATAGCGGTAGGACGCGACGGCCTGTTCGAGCCAGACGGCGTAATTCATCGAGTTGAGCCCTTCATAGGCGGTTTTTTTCAGCTCCATATTGTCCGCATACATGAGGCGGTAATAGACCGAAGCCCCAGTCTCGATCGCCCGCAGGCGTTCCCATTCCATGTTGCCGGACTGATTGAAGGCGGTCATGGCATATTCCATATGCCCGCTGAGCACGATTTGGACAAAGGGGATGCCGTAGCTTTCGACGGCTAGGCCGCTGTTTCCCGCCGGCAGGCCGACTATCGCGTCCACATAGGGCAGCGTATACTGGTGTCCGGTTTCCACGATGAGCCCCAGCCCCTGGCCGGAAAGCTGTTCCAGAACGTCTTCCATTACCCGTTGAGCGTCCGCGCGGGTGGTATAATCCCGGCGGTTGAAATTGGATTCCAGGCTTCCTCCCACTGTCGACAGGGACAGGGTATCGATGTTGAGCTTCCCCAGAGGCCCGGTCAGTGCCGCCGCGCTCTCCCTGATTTTGGAGACGGTAAGAGGGAAGCGGGGCAGCTCCTTGCTCGGCTTGTTCTCCGCCAGGCCGACGGTGGTGTGGGCGACGCTCTGGCCGCCGATTCCCCGGATCACGTCCCGTCCGCTCGAAAAGCCGTCGAACAGGCCGTCCTGCAGCACGTAGTTGATCACCGCGTCGGGGTAAACCGTCATGTTCCGCTCCGCGGCATAGGACTGCAGCGCGGCGAAGCCCTTGGCGCCGCCCAAACAGGATTCGATATCATAGCCGTCGGCCAGCCGGTTTTGCAGTCCGCCGTTTGCCATGCCGAGATACCGCACCCGCATTCCCCCGACCCCGGCGTCCCGCAAGGCGCCTAGAATAACCTGCGCTTGCTCGAACGAGGTCAGGACGGTTTGCCGGGTGACGGGGAATCCCATGAAATGCGTTTCTCGCAGCACCATGCCGTACAGGTCGAGATATAGGTGCCGTTCCGTATCCTCCCGCGGGGAAAGCACGCCGGCGTCGACCAGCGTCCGCCTGTACAGCCGCGCGGTTTCGGAGTATGAATAGGCCCGCTCGCAGAACTGGTAATAGACGGACAGCCGCCCCTTTTCACTGCCTTGAGCGGTCATCAGCTCCCTGACCGACTGACTCGACTGGTCGATCTCCCGGCGGTCGGTATCGGTGATTGTGAATTGTGCGAAGGCGCGGGCAGCCGGATTGGTGCCTCCGGCCGGCTGGGCGCAGATGGTCGCCATAGCCTCCCCCTCCGTCACCGCCCCCAGTATGGTGGCTTCGTCGGTCGTGAGGGCGAAAAAGGGCAGCACGGCCTGGCTGGTGTGATCGTACCCGGAGGCAGAGGAGAGCGCGCCGTCCACCCCGTATACCGGCTGAGAGTAAAGCAGCCCCTGCGTGTTATAGAGGGGGATTACCGCCCCCGATCCGTCTGGGACGATGAAAAAGCCCTCCCTCCCGCGGGTTGCGCCCAATCCCGCCAGCAGTGAAATCCTGGTGACGGCATAGCCTTTTGTCACCGTAATCAACGAGGCGTCGATCGCCGCATGCAGTCCGCCCTCGTCGAGGGTGAGGTCGAGGGGCACCACAATGTTGATCCCGTCGTCCTCGATAACCGTGCCGGTAATTTCCCGCTGTGCCGCCATCTGTTCATAGGTATAGCCGATTTTCTGGAAAACGGCCTTGGTGCGCTGGCGCACGTTGGGACGCAGCTCGCGCAGCACATAGAGATCCTGCTCTTGCAGGGCGGTATAATGGGAGAGGTAATATGCCTTATCGATATAGTCCGAGGGCTCGCCGTTGGTGACGACCGCCGTTTCCATCAGCATATAGCTGGATTCCACGGCCTTTTTGTCGCTGTATTCCAACCCTTCGAGAATCCGCCGGTATTCATCCACCGTGAGCGCCCTGGGCAGGATGTCCTTCTCCGCATTCTCTCCCAGCTGATACACGATCCGCACCCCGTTTTCCAGCGCATACAGCGAGGCCTGTCCGAGGACGGCGCTGTCCTCCAGCGAATTGTATTCCCACTCGTTCTGTCCCTTATCGTTGTAACCGACCGCCAGGGCGGACTGATAGGAGCCGTGGGCATCGCTGTCGGTGATCACGATGCCGTCGTCCGCCCGCAAGGGATTGGAATGGAAGGCTTTCTGTGTGCGTTTGTCCACGACGGCAAAGTCGGTGCTTTCGGCATCCAGGCACAGGCAGAATTGCGGATTCTCGGCGATCACCTTCATTCCCTCGACATAGCGGCTCTCCAGCGCCGCGGTATCCAGCGGGGACAGCTCTCCCGCAGCCTGCGCTATCCCGTCCGGGACGGTAAGCTGCCCGCCGGAGGCGCAGGAAGCACCGGACAGCGTCAGGGCCGTCACCAGCAGCGCGGCGGCCGCCCGGCCTTTGATAACCCGTCCTTTCCTCTGCATAGGGTCGTCTCCTTTCTGTGCGTGCAAGCCGCCTTCTTCATGCCGTGACGCGGAATTCGATTTCGGTAAACAAATCAAAGACAAAGGTATATACCTGCTGGGCGAGATAAAAGAGCAGCAGAAGCACGAACAAGATAAGGCCCATGCCCACGATACTGAGGACCGCCGTGGCGACGCTCTTGCCGAACGCATACTGCTGGGTGACCATCATGCCGAAAAAGACCCAGAGGAGCGTCCACAGGGTGCCGATGCCGTCCAGCAGAAGGATGTAATGTCCCTCTTCCTCCACCAGCGCCCAGCTGAAGCCGATATACAGCAGGTTGACAAAAATCAGGGGAAGCAGGGCGTAGCCGGTGGCGATGATCATATCCTTCATGCCGCCCTCCCCGTCCATCAGCGAGGTCAGGCACCAGTTCGACACGCACCACAGCAGATAGGGTCCCACCGCCAGCACAACGACCGTGAGGATGTTCTGTCCGTCGTCCGCCTGCGGGTTAAAAAGATATTCCGAAAACTGCTGCCGCAGCAGGGCGGTCAGGGCGGTCAGGGCATAGAGCAGCAGCGCCACCTTCAGAGAGCCGCGCTTTTCGTGCTTCAAGTCATAAAAACCGTCAAATGGATGTGTCAGTATGTAAAACGCATATTTCAGCTGGCTTGCCAACGCGCGCATCCCCCTTTATGGAAGTGAAATCAGTTGGATAAGGCATCCGGTTTCCCATTTCCCGCCGCCCGCTTCCGTCTACGCCGCCAGATAGTCAGCACTGTCAACCCGGCCGCCAGCACCAGCACGCCGATAATCAGCGGCGCCGCCCATCTGGTCAGCAGCTCCAGCCGCAGCATCCCCTTGGCTTTGGAATACTGTTCGGTTTCGCCCACCGCCCGGAAATAAGCCATGGCGCGCTCGTAATTCCCCTGCCGGTATTCCGACTTGCCCTTGCCCATATAGGCGGTGTACAAGTTGGCGTCGCAGTCCAACGCCTTGTCCCAGCAGGCCTCCGCCTGCTCGTAGTTGCCCAGGTATTCCTGTGTGACCGCCTCATTGATATAGCGGCCGTAGGCCGTGGGCTCGAAAACGGTCACCGTGCCGTTCTTATCCCCCACCAGCAGCAGATCATCCCGGAAGGCCACGGCGCTGATGGTGGAAAAGCTGCCGAGCTGGCTGCCGCTGCCGCCGAGGATGTAAAGCAGGTTGCCGTTTTTGTCATAGCTGAAAATCCTGCCCCTCCGGTTGTCGGCCAGGGAGTAGATGCCGTTGTCCCGCACGCTCACATCCACGATGATCGAAGCGGTCTCTCCCGTGAACTGCAGCTCCCCGACCGGAGCAAAAAATCCCTGCCGTTGGAGGATGTCGTCACCGGACGAGTTGAGCTTCTTGATCGGGGTTACATAGCCGTCCTTGAGCCTGCTGTTGACGACCTGCTTGACTGCGGCGGAATCCAGCGCCCCGATGGTCGCATACACAAAGCCCTCCGCATCCACCGTTACATTGTTGTACTCGGTGGGAACATAGGCTTCCATGCGTTTGAGCTGCTCCTCCGTGGCGAATAACCGATACAGATAGGTCGACCAGTCGACCTGCACCTTCGGTGCGCCGATAAAGCCGCTGAACCGGCCGTCGGAATTGAGCTCGACCAGGCCGCGGTTGACGTTTTTGGCCACCACGAACATCCGCCCCGCCCGGTCTACCGCAACCTTGGAGGGCTCATACTGTACCTCTTCTCCCGCCACCTTGACGCCCGGCTCGGCGTATTCCCTGAGGAAACCGCCCGCCGCGTCGCAGACGACGATGCGGGCGTTGCGGGTGTCGGCTATATAGATTTCCACCTCGCCGGATGCCGCGCCGTGGGTGACAAACAGCCCTTCAGGCCCCGCAAGCCGCAGAACCCCGTCCCCTTCCGCTGCGCCGATCGTCCCGGTCACCTGAAAGTCGCGGTCAAGGATATACACCAGGCCGTTGTCGCCGTCCAGGACATAGACGCTGTCTCCTTCCACCGCCACATCGGCAATCTGGAAGGCGGACTGTGCGCCGAAATCCGCGGCGCACAGCCGTTTTACGGGTATATAGGCCGCCGGGGTCGGCACCGACTCCCCCTTGGAGGTGTAATTGTAGGTGGTCAGGTTGCCGGTATCATAGGGCAGCGCCCGCGCCGGTACGGCCGGAGACGCTGCCAGCAGGGTCGCCAGGAAAGCGCCGCAAAGTTTGCACAGACGCCTGCCCCCCAGTCGCTCCATGCCGCTCACCTCCTTGTCTATTCCTTGATGCCCGAAGCCGTCATCGTCTCGATAATCCGGCTTTGGGTGCAGAGAAAAACCACGATAGGCACCGACATCATAACCACGGTAACCGCCGCGCTTACCCCGGCGCGCGAAATCGTCCCCGCGGCCACCGCC
>CAKTXU010000049.1 GCA_934630995.1 uncultured Eubacteriales bacterium | reverse complement strand
GGCGGTACGCCGGGTATACCTATGATTATCTGCGGGAAATCGCCCAGTATACCGGCTGGGAATATGAATTCGTCCAGCTTCCCGGCGACATCAACGAGAGCCTGCTCCTCATGATGGATATGCTGGAGGCGGGTGACATCGACCTGATGGGCGGCATGCTGTACAGCAAGGAGCTTGCAGAGCTGTATAAATTTTCGAGTTACAGCTATGGAACGGTGGATACGGTTCTTCAGGTGCTTTACGACGATCCCAACGATTTCGTGGTCGACTCCCTGCATGAGCAAGCCATCCGTGTCGCCTTGCTGGAGCCGGCCCAGGTGCGCAAGCAGGAGCTTCTTGATTTTTGCGCCGCCAATCTCATCACCCCCGAGTTTGTCTCTTGCCAAAGCATTACCGAACAGATTGACGCACTGAGAGAGGACCGGGCCGACGTCCTGCTCAACACCAGTCTGAACTATTTGGCCGGTGTGCGCACCGTCGCCAAATTCGCGTCAAAGCCCTTCTATTTTGCCATGTCCAAGCAATGCAGCCAGGAGCTGCTGCAGGAACTCAACGCCGCCATCCGGGATATCGAACGGGTGGATCCCTATTTCAGCACCATGCTCGAGGAAAAATATTTTTCGCCGCCCAACGACAAACTGATCCTATCCGAGAGCGAGTCCGCCTTTGTTCAGGCGTCCCCCCCTCTGCGTGTGGGAGTTCTGACCAGCGAGCCTCCCTTCCAGCAGCTAGCCGACGGCGAATATCAGGGGGTTTTTATCGATATTCTGGAGGACATCGCCGGGGAAACCGGCCTGCGTTTTTCCTTTGTTCCATTGGACGGCCGGGAAAAGCTCAACCAGGCCCTGAAAAATGGGGAAATCGATCTGACGGCGGGCATGACCTACGATTATGAGCGGGCGCAGGAAATGAATCTGGCCATGTCCCGCCCCTTCCTCTCCGTTTCGGATATTCTTCTCTTCCACAGGGATGTCGGTGAAAACGGCGTCATTGGGCTGCGGCAGGCGCAGGTAGCCGGCGGCAGCTATCAGCCGGCCGGCGTAGAGGATATCCTCTACTTCGATTCCATCCGGGAATGCGTCCGGGCCGTGAACAGCGGTAGGGCGGATTATACCTATGTGGACGCTTATACCGGGCAATATTATCTCAATCACCCGGCTTACAATGACCTCAAGGCCATCACCCAGGTGCAGCAGCAGCGCCAGTTTTGCTTCGGCGTGGTCAAGGGGGACGACAGCCGCCTGCTGACAATCCTCAACAAGGCTATCCTGCTCCTGTCGTCGGAACAGATTCAGGCCCATATTTACGCCAACACACTGGTCAACAAGACCTTCACCCTCTCCGGCTTTATCCGGCAATATCCGATGCAAACCGGCCTGGCCGCCGCGCTCGTCCTCTGCCTGGTTTTCGGCGCCGTTCTCCTGGCCATGTGGCAGCGGATGAAGGCCAACCGGCACGCGGCCCTGGAGCTGAAAAAGCATCTGCTCATTTATCAGCTGGCCGACGATTTCTTCTTTGAATACGACTATCGCGCCGATAGCCTGATGCTCTCCCGGCCAAGCCGGGATGCGGCGGACGGCGCGGTGCGGCAAACCGACGAGTTCTGCCGGCTGCATGCGGACATGCTGGAAAAATCGGCGGATTTCCGGCGTATCCTCAGCGCCCGCGAGGACCGGGTGGAGGATATCCTGCTCTCCGGTGAGGACGGCGCCCGCCGTTGGTACCGCGTCGCGGTCAAAACCGTTCAGGGCGGCCCCGACGGATCAGATGCCCCGGCCTATGCGGTGGGGAAAATCACCGATATCGATGAGGAAAGACGAGAGCAGGACAAGCTGCGGGAGCAGGCGAACCTGGACAGCCTGACCCGTCTGCTCAACGCCGGCGCCTGTCGAGAGGCCGTTGAACGCGGCCTGGAGTCCCTGACGGACGGCCATGCCGCCCTGCTTCTAGTGGATGTGGATCATTTCAAATCCATCAACGACACTTACGGGCATATGCGGGGAGACAGAATCCTCCGCCGGATTGCGGGGATTCTCCGCGAATCCTTCCGTGAGGGGGAGCCCGCTGGGCGGCCGGGCGGCGATGAATTCGTCGTCTTTATTCCGTCCATCCGGGACGCGGAAGCCCTGGAAGACAAATGCGCCGCCCTGCTGCATAAAACCGGGCAGGTGGCACTGGAGGAGGGGAAGTACCTTTCAGTCAGCGTGGGGGCCGCTCTCGCCTCACCGGGGCAGCGCTATGGCGAGCTATACGAGGCGGCGGATAAAGCTCTCTACGCAGCGAAGGCCGGGGGGCGCAACCGCTTTGTCATCGTGTCCGCCCCTGATGAAAAGCCTCCTGCTTAAGCGCACCATATTCGATAGCGCCGCGGATAGCCGAAGCCGGGGCTTTCGCGGCGCCCGCTCCCTGTCTGCGGCCGTTCCCTTCAAAATAGCACGCCGCGGCAGGGCTGGACGGGTCGTGAAAATTTCACGCGTCGTCCCAGACAATAAATCCGCGCCGGGCGATTGACTTTTCATTAAAAATGGAGTATCCTTGGTCTGTGCTCAGTTGTGATTTTAGTTGATAAATATACGGGGGTATTGTCATGAAGCTATCCTTCCTGTTCACGGATCACATGATGCTGCAGCGGGATCTGCCCATCCGGGTCTTCGGCGAGGGGGACGGCCGGGCAGAGGTATGCCTCTGCGGGCAGCGGGCGGCGGTGGACAGCGCGGACGGCCGCTGGCTGGTCACCCTCCCGCCCCTGCCCGCGGGAGGCCCTCATACGATGACGATTATCCTGAACGGTGAAAAAACCGTTATACGGGATATCCTCATCGGTGAGATTTTCCTGGCGGGGGGCCAATCCAACATGGAGATGCCGGTTTTCCGCACCCTTGGAGGAAAGCAGTATGCCGAAACCTGTGAAAACGACCGAATCCGGCTGTTCAAGGTCCCGCATATTTGGAAAAAGGACTATCCTGTATCCAGCTGGACTTTCGAGCATTCCACGAACATGGACACCCCCTGGTCGCCTGCCTGCAAGGCGGTGGTGCCGCATTTCTCGGCGGTGGGGTATTACTTCGCCCGGGAGCTGCAGCAGGCGCTGGATATCCCCGTCGGTGTCATCGACTGCTGTGAGGGGGGGAAGGTCATCGAAACCTTCATCCCTTATGAAGAATTCACACGCCACAAATGTCTGGAGGCGCCGCTGGCCGCTTATGAGGAAGCGCTGGCCAAGGTTGATCCGGCGGAAAACGAGGTGATTTTTGAAAAATTCGCCGCCGATTCCCTGGCGTATTTCTCCGCCTGCGGCCCGAAAATGTTCGACGATCCCCTGAACATGGGGCCGCGCTTTGTGTGCGGAACGGAAACCATGGCCTTTTCCGATAACGGCTTTCCCGGTATGCCCTATTACGGCCCCTATTCCTCCAGCCGCCCCGGCTGTCTCTGGGAAACCATGCTGGAGCGAATCGTCCCCTATTCCTTCCGGGGGGTACTCTGGTATCAGGGCGAATCCAACGGCTTTGACAGGGATTACAAGGAAAAATACGGCGTCATGATGGACGCCTGGCGCCTGGCTTTCCAGAATCCCGCTATGCCTTTCTACGCCTGTGAGCTGGCCCCCCACAACGATTCCGTGGAGGATAACGCGGGCTGGCCCTTCCTCCGGGAGCAGCAGCTTGCCGCCACCCGGGAGTATCCCTATAACTATCTGGCCACCACCCAGGAGCTGGGGGACGAGTTCGACATTCATCCGCTGGAAAAGGACAGCCTGGCCCATCGCCTGGCGCTCCTGGCCCTGAAGCATACCTACAACCGGGATATTCCCGCCGACGGCCCGGTTTACAGGTCGTTGGAAAAACAAGAGGGAAGCCTTCTCCTGTCCTTCGACAACGTCCGCGCCTTCGTCATGCGCCAATGGCCCCGGGAATTCTATATTGCCGGAGAGGATCGGGTCTTTTATCCCGCCTGGGCGGACCTGCGGGGGGACAAAATCCTGGTGGGCTCCGAAAACGTCCCCCATCCCGTCGCCGTACGCGACTGCTTCCACCAGTATCACAAGGGCGGGAATATCTACAACGAGGCGGGCATCCCCCTCCACCCCTTCCGTACCGACGATTGGGACGCGGTTTCAACAGCCCGATGATACGCCCGCTAGACAACCGCCAATACTGATTGAGGAGAATGGGATTATGTTGATTTGCACCTGTGATCATCTGGGGATTATCCTGTGGTCGGCCGCCTCGGTTGACCGTGTACTCCGCACAAGCGCAGAGCGGCTCAACAAGTATAGCTTTTTTAAAGTTGGGCTTGACACGGAGGCGTTCAGCTATGATTTTCTCCGCGACGAACACCCCGATACCTATCAACGGCTCATGCAGCTTTTCAGCGCCGATGGCGGCCGTTATTTCAACGCCGCCTGCACCTATGGGCAGCCTCTGAGCTGCTTCATCAGCCCTGAGTCTAATATCCGGCAAATCTCCTACGCCGTGGACGCGTCTGCGCGCCATTTCGGGCAAAAGCTGTCGACCTATATTTCCAGCGAACACACATTTCACGCACAGCTTCCGCAGATTCTCCTGGGCTGCGGCTTTACCGGGGCCGTGCTCAGGGATCATTTCCTGATGTACGGAGCCGTCCCACAGATCAACCGGCCTTCGGTGCTCTGGGAAGGGGCCGACGGCTCCGCCATCAAAGCTCTGCCGTCTTATGTGGGCGAGAACGCGCCGGCCATCCCGGCGCCGCACACTCCTTTGTGTTCCGACGCGCCGTTCGGCGACGGAATGATCGACAACCAGATCCTGTTCGGCGAGGGTGGAGAAAATTTTCCCACCCTGTCCGCGTTCCGCGAAAAATTTTCCGTCGTCATTGACGGTCCTTTAGCGGCGACGCACGCCGACGACCCGAGGCAGCCGGAGTCTGTCCTTCAATGGTGTGCGGAAAACCCCGGGTATCAGGATTTTTGTACGTGCGACGAGCTCCTTGACAGACTGCCGGACACGGATTTCCGCTTCAGCCCCGGAAACGAAGATTTTCCCGTAAGGCTGCCCTGGGGCTTTATGGGCGGAGACATGATGCGGAAGGTCTCCGGCAGTGAAAAGCAGCTTGCGGCGCTTGAACGGCTTGTGGCGCTGTCCGCTATCGACGACGGCGCGCGGGAAACCTGTGAACGGCTCTTTCAGGATTGCTGGCAAAAGCTGCTGGTTTTACAGCACCATGATATTCAGATCGTCGGTTGCTTACATGACAGCGCGCGGATGTGCCGCGCATATGACGCCGCTTTCGGCAGGCTGATCGAACAGCTCTCGCTGCTGCTCCCCCGCGACGGTGTCTCACACCGTTTCAACCCGTCGATGCGTGAGCTGAGCGGGATCGCCCCCTTCGGGTTGACGGAGGCAGTTCCCGCCGCCACAGAAATTCCTGAGCCAATGTGCGGCGAATATAAAACAAAGCGCTTTACGGTCACGCCCCACCCGCAGGGGGGCTTTTCACAAATCCTTGCGGATGGTAAAAAGCTGTTTGCCGGAAGAAGCGGCTATCTACGCGGCGTCATCGACGGCAAAGACTGCCAGTCCACCGGAAGAATAGAAGCCTTCCGTTTGAACGGCGGCGCTCTTCGGCTGGTGGAAAAGGGCCAAATAGCCGAGATGGCCTATACTATCCGCTGGCATTTTAACGATGCATGCCCGGAAATAACTTTCGACATGGAGCTTTGCGCCGACGGCAGGATGATTGGCCGCAAAAGCGGCGATATCCACGATCCGTTTTCCGCGTATATCCATGAGGAAAAGCTGCGGATGATCCTGCTGCCCGCCTTGCGGGAGGAGCGGACCGGCATATGCGACCGTCCGTTTGCCTGTGAACGCACCGTGGAGCGTTATGTGCAAGGCTATTACCTCGCCGCCGTCACCGACGGTTCCGACGGCATCGCGGTTTACAGCGAGGGCGGCGTTTGCCTTGACCGCGAGGACGAAGGCGTCTGCTCAATTCCGCTTGCCTTTGCCATGCATCATATATGGGACGACGCCCAGGGCACCATCAACGCTTCGATGATATCGCAGGATAACAGCGGCGTCCATCTGATGCAGGGGCGCTACAGCTACCGTTACGCCATCCGCGCCTTTGCGGACGGTATGCGTGATCACCAGCTTTTGCATGAGGCGGTTGATTTTGCGCAGCCGGTGTTTGAAACCCGGTATTCTCCCGCCTTGACCGCGCTAACCATCGATGCGCCGGGTTGTGAGCTCTCCGCCCTTTTCACCGATAAGGGGCGCCTCTTCGTCCGTTTGTATGACATCGGCGGCGAGGGGTGCGTCGCGAAAATTCACCTCGGCGGCCGGCCCGCGCGCCTGCGCTGCTGCACCATGCTTTGCGAGGAAAGCGGCGACTGGAGCACCTCCGTTTCCATCCCCCCGAAAAAAATTATGACCCTGCGCGTCGGCTAAACGTATCCGACAGCGCGCCGCGCATGACGATGTTTCTTGAACGAACAAGGACGCCGTGAAGGTTTTCACGGCGTCCTCTTTGATTCTACCGGCTGATGATCAGCCAGGCCGCGGCTGTGGCCGAGTAGCCGACCAGACAGGTTCCCTCCCCGTTCTCCGCGTTGGCAGCTTCCCGGAAGCCCGCCTTTTCCAGCGTCTTGCGGTAACGGCTGACAATATCATCGGCCAGCGCTTTCTCGCCCATCTGCCGCAGGGCGACCACGATCATGATTTGTGTGGACCACCAGACCGATCCGCGGAAATAGCTCTCATAATCGCCGGCAATGTAGTCCGGGCTGTCGATGGGCTCGGACACGACGCCATAGTCGCAAAGCAGCGTCTCGCGGATGACACGCACGATGGCTTCCCTGTCCGCGCCGCTCATGAACTCATGCCCGATGAGCGCTTTGTAGGGATAGGAGCTGCGCGCGTAAAACGGCGTCAGATCGTCCAGCGGACGCACAAACAGCTGCTTGCCGTCAAAGAAGCGGGCGGTGATCTCTGCCCCCAGCCGTTTGCTTTCCTCCGCGTAACGCTGGCTGTCCTCCGGCTTGCCAAGCCGCTCAGCCAGACGGGATAGCTGCTTGCTCAGCAGTGCCAGCTCCGCCTGAAGAACCGGCGATTGCACGGCCGGATACCGGTCGAAGCTTGTGGAGTTATCGTCCCCGGCTTCGTTACCGTGCCAGATGCAGGGGGCAAACTCGCGCCCGGTCAGCCACCATTGCAGATTGCGGGACATAACGTCATAAAACTGCCGCTCCTGCTCCGGCGTAAGAATATTCGGATTTTTTTCGAGCATATACTGCAGCGCGAAGCCCTGCAGCGGAACCTTGGTGGTGTTCCATATCATTTCGCATCCGCCGATCGCGTCGGGGAGATTCCCGTCGTCGTCAATATAGTCAAAATTAAGCAGCAGCTGCTTGGCCGCCAGATCCGGAAGCCCGTCCGCCAGCGCCATCGCGACCAGACTGCCGTCGTGGCACCAGGCGCGGTCCATGTGATTTTTTCCGGGGCATACCGCCGGCAGGGTCATCAGCCCGTCGGGCGCCAGCGTATTGGCCCACAGGACAAAAATGGCCTCCCTGTCCAGCTCGTCCCGCGGACGCAGCCGACGCTCCCACTCCGCGAAGCTGTCCGCGGCCGCCTGCACGCACGCGTCAAAGGACGGCGCCGGTTCATGGTAATTCCCGCTCTGCGAAATCCGTTTGGTAAACACCGCCTCGAATACCCCGTCCTCCCCGGGGGTAAAAACAAAATGAATGTCGCCCGCGCAAATCGCCCCATGCTTACGGGTCTGATAAAAGGCCATGTCCCCCTGCCGGCAGGTAATGTAGTGCATGCGCTCCCCGCAGGTGTCCCGCAGATAAACGCAGTCGCCAAAGCGCAGGCCGAAATCCGCGTCATAATCCGTCTGGGGGAACATCCGCACGGTCAAGGGCGCCGTGCCGCGCAGCAGGAAGGTGGATTTGCCGTAGAGAGCAACGGAAAATTCTCCCTCCCCGCTGCGGACGGTGAATTTTCCGGGAAGGACCTCGATACGGGCGTCCTCCGGCAGCTCGACATAAAACCTTTCATACCGCTGGTCGTTGTACCGGAAGCGCAGCTTGTTTTCCTTAAAGACAAGGGTGACGTTGGACATACAGCAGCTCATAGGGACCCGCGTAGCCTGAAACATGTAAATTCTCTCCTTCCTAATAACACAGCCGTTCCTCCAGAAACGGCATGAGCACCCGGGCCATGATATCGAATCCAAGCACGTGGGGATGGAGCCGATCCCAGGACAGATCCTCCCGCAGGGTACAGCCGTCCTCCCGGGTCAGATGGGGATGGTAATCGACAAAGGCGTAGCCGTAACTTTCAGCCAGGGGCTTCAGTTCCCGGTTGACGTGCTGAATAAGTCTGTTTTGGGGTAGGCCGCAGTCCACCGGCGTCAGGGAACAGACCAGCAGCTCGATCCCCGCCGCCTTGGCGTCCTCCAAAATTCCCCGGTATTCCCCGAGGATAAAGGCGCAGGTTTCGTCTTCCACCTGTTGCATCCGCTCCGCTTCTGTGGAACACATCACCCAGGTATTGTTCACGCCCACCATCACCACCGCCAGCCGCGGCTTCAGTTGGATCACGTCGGCGGCGAACCGCCGGTGGAGCAGCTCCACCAGATCCCCGCAAATGCCCCGATTCACCACCCGGCCGAATTTCAGGAAATAATCCTCCACCTCCCAGAGATGGGTGATGGAGTCGCCGATAAAGAGCAGATCCACCGGCGCCCCGTGGGTGATGATGGATTCGTTGTGATAGTCGAACTCATCCCGTTTTTTATCCGTTTCATGCTGAAAACAGCCTGGTTTGATGATTGTTGCCGGTTTCATTCCATCGTCCCCACTTCACAGGTTTGATTGTTTTCCAGCTCCGCCCGTTGGGAGTTCGCCACCGCAATCGGCTCGCCGTCGCAACAGATCCGGTTGTTCCGGATGAGCACCCCGTCCGCCGCGCTGACGGCGATTCCTCCGGCCATGCCCTTCCGGTCGATGAGATTGTCCTCGATGCACAGGTTCCTGTGGGAGATGGCAGGCTCTCCCGCACAGTCGATATTGACGAGAATGGCCGGTCCCCAGCCGCTGCCGCTGCGCAGGAACCGGTTGCGGCGGATGGTCA
>CAKTXU010000048.1 GCA_934630995.1 uncultured Eubacteriales bacterium | reverse complement strand
GGATATGACTGCGTAAACCTTCATAATATTCACCCTCGATTCTTGTTGAAGCTCCATCGGTTGACGGGAGCGAGACGGGATCATCATACCGTATTTTTCCTCTTTCCGCAAGGCTTTTCAGACAAGTTTTCTATAGTTTGTCGCCTTCCATGGAGCCTTACCAATTTGGGTAGGTCAAATTTGTAAAAGGTGTGGACAAATTCGAAAAAATATGCCAAAATGAAAGCAAAAACACGCGTTCAAGGAGGCCATATCATGCCTACTATCCCCTATGTCAACATCAAGCAGGGAACCCGCTCGCAGCCGCGGTTTTCCTGCGGCAATACGCTGCCGATGACCCAGCTCCCCTTTGCCATGGCAGGCTTCGCCCCCCAGACGCAGGCGGCCCGGGGCAACTGGTTTTATCATCCCGGCGATCACAGCCTGGAGGGGGTCCGGCTCACCCACCAGCCCAGCCCCTGGGTGGGAGACTACGGTCATTTCGTACTGATGCCCCAGGCGGGACCCCTGCGGGCGGAGGAGAATACCCGCTGTTCCGGCTTCCGTCCGGAGGAGGCGGTGCTCCGTCCCGATTATCTCAACCTGTATTTTCAGCGCTACCGCGCCCGCTTTGAGCTGACGCCAACCGAACGGGGGGCGGCGATGCGGGTGTCCTACGACCGCCCCGGCCCGGCCCGGTTCGCTGTGCTGCCCGCCGCAGGCCGCTGCGGCTTCCGGCTGGATGCGGATAAGCGCCGCCTGATAGGCTGGACAGATGCTCATATCTGGAAAATGCCCGCAAATTTCCGCACCTATTTTGTGCTGGATTTTGACGCCGATCTTCTTCCGGAGGAAACCTTCCTTTCCCGTCCGGGCGACCGCTTCGAGCAGGCCGTCACGGGCGAGGGAGAGGGGACCGGCATCCTGGTGGGGCTTTCCGGCCGGGAAGTCACCGTCCGGCTCGCCATATCCTACATCAGCGAGGAACAAGCTGTCCGCAATTTGGACCGGGAATTGTCCGGCCGCACCTTCGATGAGATTCAGCAGGCCGCGGCCGGCGTGTGGGAAGCGCACCTGTCGAAAATCCAGGTGGAAACCGAGACGGAGGAGCAAAAGCGCACCTTCTATTCCTGCCTCTACAGGCTGTTTCTCTATCCCCATAAATTTCATGAGCTCGACGATGCGGGCCACCCCGTTCACTACGATTCCTATCACGGCGATGTAAAGCCGGGGGTACTTTATACCGACAACGGCTTTTGGGACACCTTCCGCACCGTCTACCCGATGCTGGCTATCATCGCCCCCGACGCCTATGCGGAAATCCTGCAGGGCTATGTCAACATATATAAGGATTCCGGCTGGATGCCCAAGTGGCCCTCCGGCTCCGAAACCGGCATTATGCCCGGCACCCTCGTGGATGCCGTGGTCGCCGAGGCCGTCGTGCGGGGGATCGGGGACCGCCGTCTTTGGGAGGATGCCTTTGAGGGGCTGCTCAAGCACGCCTCTGTTGAGGCGGAGGACGAGCGCTTCGGCCGTCAGGGCACCGGGGATTACAAAAAATACGGCTATATTCCTCGGGGCGGGAAATACAAGGAATGCGTCAATCACACCCTGGATTACGTGTACGGCGATTTCTGCATCTCCCAGGTGGCCAAAGCATTGGGCCGGGAGGATCTGGCCGCGCAGTTCGCCGCCAGCGCCCAAAATTACAAAAAGCTCTTCGACCCGGCCACCGGCTTTATGCGGGGACGGGATGAGAATGGCGACATGGCGCCCGGCTTCGATCCCTTCGGCTGGGGCGGCGAATACACGGAGGGCGGCCCCTGGCAGAATTCCTTCGCCGTTTACCATGACGTGGAGGGACTGGCAGCCCTATATGGCGGCCGGGAAAACCTGATTGCCAAGCTCGACGAGCTGTTTTCCACCCCGCCCCTCTACGCCGAGGGCGGCTACGGTTTTGAAATCCACGAGATGACCGAAATGGCCGCCGCCGATTTCGGCCAGTGCGCCATTTCCAACCAGCCCAGCTTCCATATTCCCTATCTCTATGCCGCGCTGGGCGCCCAGGAGAAAACCGACGTCTGGGTGCGCCGTCTGGCGGAGGCGTTTTCCAGCGGGGACGACGGGTTCCCCGGCGATGAGGACAACGGCACCATGTCTGCCTGGTATCTGTTCAGCAGCCTGGGCTTTTATCCTCTCTGCCCCGGCAAAGCGGAATACGTTCCGGGTCCCCGGCTGGTGAAGGATGCCAAAATTTTAGGCAGGCGCTACCGTCTGGAGGACGGCCGCCTAATTTTCGAATAAGGATAGTTTTGGTTTTCGGAAGATAGTGGAATGGAGGAAGGCGGTATGACGGAAAATAGGCACGCAACGCCTCCGGAGGAGCCGGAAGACAGAAAAACGCCGGGGGAGGAAACGGGTCGTACCGACGGCGCGGCTCCGGATACGGGCGTCGCCGAGACCGGAGAGGCCGTGATGCAACGGCGGCGGCGCCTCGGTCTGTTCATTGGCGGCGGGACGATCCTGCTGGCGGTGCTGATCGGCCTGGCGGTGTGGCTGTTGCCTGGGAGCGACGGTATACCCGCCGGACCCGGTCAGGCTTCGTCGGGCACTGTCACCGGTTCCGGCAGCACCTCTCCGGGCGGCACGGCCTCCTCAAATGGAGAAGCCTCGGGCGGCGTTTCCTCGGGACCCTCTTCCTTGCCGCCGTCCTCCTCCCAGCCGGAGCCGTCCCCCTCGGTTCCCCGGATTGTCGAAACGCGTTATCCCACCGAAGACGTGGTAGTGGCCGACCTGGTGGCCACCGACGCCCCCTACAATGCCGATCCCACCGGGCAGGCCGACTGCGCAGCCGTCATCCAGACCGCCCTCAACGACTGCGCACGGCAGGGAGGCGGCACCGTCTTTCTCCCGGCGGGGAAGTATTTGTTGCAGTCGGGCCTGCGGATCCCCGCTTTCGTCACCCTTCGGGGGGATTGGCAGGATCCGGACGAGGGAACGGACTACGGCACCGTTCTTCTGGCCGATGTGGCTAGCTCCGACACGGCTCTGCCCGCCCTGCTGGACATCGGCGGCAGCGCCGGGGTCCTGGGGCTGACGGTCTATTATCCCAACCAGACCCTGGATGATGTGAAGCCCTATCCCTTCACCTTTTATGTCCGCGGCCTGGGAGACGGTTATATGCTTCAGAGCGTCCAGAACTGCACGGTGATCAACGGCTATCGGGGACTGGGTGCCTGTGTGCAGGAGACCACTGCCCATGAAATGCTGACGGTGGATACCCTCAAGGGGACGTTCCTCTACCGGGGCGCCGAAGCCTACAATCAGGCCGACGTGGGCACCTGGAAAAACGTGAGCTTCAGCGGCAAATACTGGGCTGAGGCAGGGGCGGGGTTCAGACGGGCCGATAGGACGGCGCTGGATGCCTATACCCGGCGGCATGCCGAAGGGTTGGTGCTGGGGGATTTGGAATGGACGGAGTTCGCCGGCGCCAGTCTGGACAGCTTCAAGACCGGCATCCATTTGGTCAAGGGCAAGCGCATCCAATTTGCCGGCTCCTTCACCGATGTCACAGCCGAAAACTGCGGCATCGCTCTGCTGGCCGATGATTTGGATCCCCGCTGGGGGACGATTCTTGCCAGAAGCCGCCTCTCCGGCAGCGAGGCGGCGGTGCGCAATAATACGAACGGGCTGGTCAAGCTGGCCGGCGTGATCCTGGAAGGGGCCGTCTCCGGGGCGGTCAGCCGGGAGGACGCCTCCCTCTCCGCTTATGGGGCGGAGCTGGACAGGAGTGCGCCCAAGCCCAAGGCCGTTCTCTTCCCCGTGGCTGTGGCCGACGGGGACAAAAAAGGAAAGGCCGATATCAGCGACAAGCTGCAGGCCGCCCTAGATAAAGCGGGGAAATCCGGGGGCGGCGTGGTGTATCTTCCTGCCGGGAAATACCGTCTGGATGCTCCCGTAACCGTTCCCGCCGGGGTGGAACTGCGGGGCTGCTCCTCCGTTCCCACCCGGGAGCAGGGTGGCAGCAGCCTGGGCACTCTGATTCTCGCCTATTACGGCCGGGGATCTGTCAGCCCCGAATCCGCGGCGGCGCTGGTCACTCTAGCTGGAAAAAACGCGGGAATCCGCGGGGTGCGCTTTATCTACCCGGAAAACGGGATCAAGGCGGGCATCGTTTCCTATCCTTATACCGTGCGCGGATCGGCCCCCGGGGTATACGCTGTCAACTGCGCCGTGTCGGGCGGGTATTACGGAATCGATTTCCGGGGCTGCGACGGCCATTTCATCAAAAAATTCGTCTCGTGCTGCTATCAAAACGCCATCGCGGCTGGTGGAAAGGGCGGCCTCATCGAGGGCTGCCTGATGAACGCGAACATGCTTTACCGCGACGGCTGCCGCTTCCCCGGCTGGCCCACCAACGAGAGGGATATCCAGGCCGAAACCATGAACGCCGTCACCCGGGCGCGCTGCGAATTCCTGCGGCTGGAGGGGGCGCAGAATGAGACGGTGCTCAACACCTTTGCCTACGGGGTGAAAAATTTTCTGGTCAGTAAAACCAGCGCGGAAACCCTCCTCCTCAACATTGGGGCAGACAATATCGGCAGCGGACAGCCCATGCTGGATATCGGCGGGGGCAGCCTCACCGCCGTCAATATGATGCGGTACAACGGCGCCTCCTACCACGCCGGCGCGGGAGCCGCGGTTCGGTTCTACAACCGTCTGACCATCGGACAGAAAGACGAGCCGACCGTGTCCTGACGATGCCTCTATCAGGCCGTCTCCTGTTTGACAGGGAGACGGCCTGATGCTATACTGGCGCTATAAGCCGTCCACGCCAGCGGGCGGCGGAGAGAAGGCGCGCCATGACGGAAAAAGGCGGGGAAGTCAGAAAGAAAAACGGCGCCGACAGCAACGGCACTCTGGGGACGGCGGTGCGTATCGGCGTAATCGGCCTGGCCCTGCTGCTGCAGGTGGCCATTATGCTGTTTATCAGTTATTTTCTGCGGCAGGTGGCGGTACCGGTCTATATTGCGCTGGACGTGGCTGCCGCCGTCGTTGTTTTCCGCCTGTTTAATAAATACGACAGCGCCGCTTACCGCGTAGCTTGGATTATCATCGTGCTGACGGTGCCCATCGTCGGCCTGCTGCTCTATCTGGCCTGGGGCCGGGTGGACTTCAACAAGCGGGAAAGAGGCGGTATCGCCAGAGCATACGCCACCGGCTTCGCCAGCCTTCCGGACGACGGGGTGTCCGCGGCGGCTTTCCGGCGGGAGCATCCCGCCGACGCCCCTTATATGACGGGGCTCCGAACGGCGGGCTACCCCGTATACGGAGATACCGCCGCATCGTATTTTCCCATCGGGGAGGCGTATTTCGAAAAGCTGGCCTCCGATCTGGAGAGCGCCACCCGGTTCATTTTGATGGAATATTTCATTCTGGCTAACGGCGTACTGTGGGATCGCCTGCACGAGATCCTCCGGAGGAAGGCCGCTGAGGGGGTGGAGGTACGGCTGCTCTACGACGACGTGGGCTGCTTTTTCAAGATTCCCAACGATTATGACCGGGTGCTGCGCGCCGAAGGAATTCAAACCGCTGTCTTCAGCCCCGCTCACCGTTTTGTTTCCAGCTTTTATCTCAACTACCGCAATCACCAGAAAATCGCCGTCATCGACGGACAGGTGGGTTACACCGGCGGTGTCAACATCGCCGACGAATACATCAACGTCGATTCCAAGCTGGGACACTGGAAGGATGTGGGGGTCAGGCTGGAGGGGACGGCTGTGCGCAGCCTGTCGGTCATTTTCTTCCAGATGTGGGATATCGCCACCCACAACGCGGAATCCGATCACAGTGCCTATTTTGTCGAAGCGCCGGCCGCGGGCGCCGGCTATGTGCAGCCCTACGCCGACGGTCCGGCCAACAATCCGGACAATCCGGCGCTGGATCTTATCTGCCGCTGCGTCACGGGGGCTAGGGAGTATATCTGGCTGACCTCCCCGTATCTCGTCATCGATCAGGAGATCAGCGAGGTTTTCTGCCGTGCCGCCCGGGGAGGCGTGGATGTGCGCATCATCACTCCCGCCATTCCCGATCACTGGTATGTGGGGCTGGTCAACCGGCACAACTACCGGCATCTGCTGGAAAACGGCGTGCGCATATACGAATACACCCCCGGCTTTATCCACGGCAAGCTGCTGGTCATGGACGATACTTGCGCCACCGTCGGGTCGGTCAACCTGGATTTCCGCAGCCTGTTTCTCCACTATGAAAACGGCGTGTTTTTCTGTGGCGCGCCGGTGGTGTCCGATGTCAAGAGGGATATCGAGTCCACCATGGCCGTCTCCCACGAGATGACCCTGGCTGAGGTGGCGGCCCAGCCCTGGTACAAGCGGCTGCTGGGTTCCCTGTTCAATCTGTTTTCCCCCATGATGTAAGCAATTCCCCGAAAGGCGGCTGTTTCGATGCTGGTAAAACTCCTCGTCTGCTTTTTCGCCGGACTGGGCGCGGGCCTGGGTACCGGCTTTGCCGGGATGAGCGCCGCGGCGGTGATAAGCCCCATGCTCATCACCTTTTTGGGGATGCCCGCCTATCAGGCGGTGGGTATCGCCCTGGCCTCCGACGTGCTGGCCAGCGCCGCCTCTGCCTACACCTACGGCAAACATAAAAACCTCGATGTGAAAAACGGGCTGGTCATGATGGCCGCCGTGCTGGCCTTCACCCTGGTGGGAAGTCTTGTCTCCAGCCTGGTGCCCAATACCGCGATGGGAACCTTCTCCACCTTTATGACCCTGCTGCTGGGCATCAAATTCATCGTCAGGCCGGTCATGACCACCAAGGAGTCCATGACCGCCGTCTCTGCGAAGAAGCGGTTTGTCCAGTCGGTTCTCTGCGGGGCGCTGGTGGGCTTCATCTGCGGCTTTGTCGGCGCCGGCGGCGGGATGATGATGCTGCTCATCCTCACCGTTGTGCTGGGCTACGAGCTGAAAACCGCCGTAGGCACCAGCGTTTTCATCATGGCCTTTACCGCTTTGACCGGTGCGGCATCCCATTTCGTCATCGGGGGAATGCCCGACTGGTCGGTCCTGGTGCTCTGTGTCCTCTTTACCCTGTTATGGGCCCAGATAGCCGCCCGCTTTGCAAACAAGGCCAGTCCCCTGGTCCTCAACCGGGCCACCGGTGTCGTCCTTGCGGCCCTTGGCATTGTGATTCTGGCGGTCAATTTCTTCAAGCCATAATACGATTATCGTGCTGGCACCGGTTGAATCGAGACTTCCGGAAAAACAGAGACACTATCGAAAAAGGGTATCCCGCGCTCAAGCCGGGATACCCTTTTGCGATAGGCTGCGCAAGCGAAAATGCACTCGTCCAGCTTGCCGGTACAATGAAATCCGGTAAAAGATGCAAATAACCCTTTGCTTGTTTCCGGCAGGAGCCGTATATCGCTCATAATTACAAAGAAAATGGACTGAAATAAATTTCACAAAATGCCTTTCCCCGTTGTGTTTATAGTGAGAGGAGGGAAATGGATGCAGAAAAAATCAGTCCGGCCGGCTGATAAAGAAGAAGACATCGAACTGCTGATCCACACACATGGGCAAATGCTGTATAAAGTTTGTCTCGTGATGCTCTGTAATTCTTATGACGCGGAAGATGCGGTGCAGGAAACCTTCCTGCGCTATATCATGAAGGGCCCCGACACAAAGGACGCGGAACATCAAAAGGCGTGGCTGATCCGAACAGCCACCAACCTGTGCAAGAATATGCGGCTTTTCCGCCTGCGGCACAGCCATGTGGATATAGCGGATATTGAGGACCTGGGTGCCCCGGCCGTCTACCACGACGTCTACCGGGAGGTGCTGCAGCTGCCGGTCAAATACCGGCTCGTCCTGCTCCTGTACTATGTGCAGGGCTACCGGACGGAGGAGATCGCGGGGCTGCTGCATCTATCCCCTGCGGCCGTGCGCAAGCGGCTGCAGCTGGGGCGGGAGAAGCTGAAAATGGCATGGAGAAAGGAGTAAGCTGTCCTATGAAAGAACAAGCATTTATCGACGCGATGAACGCCATCATGCTGGATAAAGAGGCGGAGGAGGAGATAATCAGCCGTTGTCAAAAAAGGCAGCGTTCCCGCCGGCCGAACCGCCGGCCCGTGTGGGCGGCGGCCGTCGCCTGCGCCGCTGTTCTGGCGCTGCTGGTGGGGATTCCGCTGCTTCGCCGGAGCAGCGAAACCGGGAAGCTGGAGGTCTACTGGCTGGACGCCCTGACGATCGAGGCCCATGCCGAGGGCATCGGCACGGAGAAGCTGAAAAAGAACGTCGTCACCCGGATACCCTCCGGCAGCAGTATCCTCTTTATCACCGAAGAGCGGGACGGCCGGGAGGTGGAGGTCGTCGGCGGCACGGCAGCCCCGGATTTCCAAATCGGCGGCAAAGGGATACAGTCCATCACCTACACCTCCGAAACCGGCCTGCTGTTCTGCGAATTCGATACCTATTTTCACGACGAGGAAGGGAATTTTCTGTGGTCGGACTCCTGTGTGCCCGTCCCGCTGGAGAAATACGGGAGCTATATGCAGGACTGGAAAAGTCCCACCAGGGCCGAGCTGGTGGCGATTCTGGACGCCATGCACGCCAAAGGGGAGGTTGAGGGGGAACTGGCCCACTTCTATAACATGTATTACACCAATGCGCTTGCAAAAGTGGACGGCAAAACCGGAGCGGCATGGTTTCAGGCCTATGAGGAGTTTCTGGAAAAGTGCCGGGAGCCTATCGACTTTAACGCCTTCACCCTCTATGCCGATGTGGACGAAAGCAACGGCAAATACCCGTTATTTATCCAGATTGAGAACCCGGAGCATCCGCCGCTGGGGACGGTATCGGCCAAAAGCATCACCGCTTCCCCGGGAGATACCGTGTCCTGGCTCATTCTGGATAAGATTTCAGGCATGACCCGGGACGAGCTGGACCTCGCCCAGCTCCGGGACAATATCCATGCAGCCGTTACCTATGAGGACGGCAGTGTGCGGGAGTGCGTGATCGCCTTGCAGTTTTCCGCCGACGGAGAGTTGTCCATTGAACTGAAGGAGTGACGCGCAAAGCCTCCGCACGACATATGCGGAGGCTTCAATTTTCATCTATCTCCCAGCTTCCCTCCCATCAGCGGCTGACGCCTGCAGCCAAGAGGAGCTTGGAGGTAAGGCCGTGGAGGCCGAAGCAGAAGGCATAGCGGTCCAGGGACTCCTTGAG